>NZ_JACJSC010000042.1 GCF_014697575.1 Planktothrix sp. FACHB-1365
GAAAAATTATCCCCTGAGCAAAACTCCCGACCATTCAGTTAGAATTACTCAGTTTTTTCGCCTCATTCGGCAAAAATTGGGGAGTCAAATTGAGTCCCCAATTTGGGAAAATGAAACAGCCCTGCTTCGTAAAGGGCTAAATTCAACAGAGTAAATCCTCTATCCTTCCAGCAATCTGCATCGTCAGATTTGATTTTAATTGCTTTGTCAAAGCTAACCAGTGCTTCCTCATAACGTTTTAATTGACGTAAAGCATTTCCTTTACTGTACCAACCCCAATAAAAATCTTCTTTTAGATCAATTACTTTTTGCTCACAGTTGGTATTGGCTGTTAATTCATTAAGTAAAAAAAGATGGCTTTCAGACAACTGAAATGCTTCTAAGTATTTTTCTTCATTAAAATATTGTTCTGAGATATTTTTGATTTGCTCACGAACTACTATTAACTCACTGTATAGTTCTGCTTCCCAACAAAGTCGATAAGCTTTTTGTAAAGCTTGATTTGTCTCTGATTCATTTGCTAGTTTCTTAGCTTTTTTAACCTCTGCATAAATTTCTTGTAGTAGCCATTGTTTTTTGAGTTTCTGGCAATCCTCTTGTATTGAGATAATATTTAATTGGGTAGCTATTGATAAAGCCTGAGCACAAAACTGTTCAGCCAGGTCACGAAAGCCTAATTTATAAGAAAGGTCTGCTAAACTCTTAAGAGCATTAGCTTCATTTATAGGTTCAGAAAGCTTTCTAAAAATTTCTACAGCTTCCTGTAAATGCTCTAAAGCTTTTAATGAATACTCCCGTTTTTTAGCATAATATGTTGGTTGTAACAACGTATCAGCTAAATTATAAAGAATTTTTCCGATCCATAATTCATCATTAATCTCTCGTGCGATCGCTAAACTTCGTTCATGACATTTAACCACTTGATAATAAGCCTTCTCCGCACTGTGAGCATGAGCACTTTGCTGATAAGACTCGATTGCCTCTTGGTAATAGCCTAAATCTTGTAATATAAGCCCTCGGTTACTCCAGTAATCAGGGTTATCAGGATTCAGTGCAATAGCTTTGTCATAATTTGTAATCGCCTCTTCGTAGTATTGGATAGCTTGTTCCTGTTCAGCTAGATTTTTATAAGTATTACCAAGCCAATTCAAAGTTTCACATTGAGCGTTACAGTCATTGAGAGTTTCAGCTAAGGTCAGTCGCTTTTTCAACCACTCTATGGCTGTTTGCAGTTGACCCATTTCACGAAAATCACATCCTAGCCAAGCAACAGCTAAACTTTCCATAGCAGTATCGCTAACATCTTGAGAAATTGCTAACATTTTTCTATGAATTGTAATTGCTTGTTGATATCTATGGTTATCTAAGTAAATCTCACCTATGGTTGGCAAAATTTTATTTATAGTTTGTATAGCAGAATCTTTTGCTTGTTTGTCGTTTGTCGTTTTAAAAATCTCTTGTAATAGTTCGAGATAATAAGTTACTTTTTGGAATTGTTCTAAAATAGTGTAGACATATACCAAGAATAACAAAGCATTAGTCTGACCTCTTAAATTAGCAAGTTCTGATTGAATTGTAAGAAACTCTTCATAATATTGAATCGATAAATCATAGTCTTTTATATCCAGGTAAGCATTGCCCAAATTGCTTGTAAAATCAGCTATTAATGTACGATTATTAATTCTTTTAGCAATAGCAAGACTTTGGCAATGGTAATCTATGGCTTTGGTATAGTCTTTCAGGGAACTATAAGCTTTTCCTAAATTTGCTAGAGTTATTGCTTCATTTACATAGTCTTCATCACTTTGAACAAGTAACAAATACTGTTGATAATAATCAATCGCTTCAATGAAATTATTTAAAGAATAGTAAAAATTGCCCAGACTATCTAAAGCCATCCCTTCCAAGCGAGAATCAGGTATTTCTTTGGCTAATTTCAGGCTTTCTTGATAGTAAAAATCGGATTTTTTAAAGTCTTTGAAAGCATAGTAGGCATTACCTAAATATCCTAAAAATGTAAATTCTTGATGGTGATCTTTAAATTCTTTCGCTATTATTATTCCTTGTTCGTAATATTCAAAAGATTTATTAGGTTCGCCAAGATTTATAGTGTAAATGCTGCCTATATTAGTTAAACATGAATACAGCGAGGGGAAGTCTTTAATTTCTTTGGCGATAACTAAAGTTTCTTGATAATAATCAATTGCTTTAGTAAAGTCAGCTAAACCATAGTAAGAAGTTGCTAAATTACTTTTTGTCCTACATTCTAACCAACATTTATTTAATTGTGTTGTATTTAATTCTGGTACAATGTTAAGAACTGGCTGCAAGTATTCAAACCCTTTATTATAATCACCCAAAGCATTATAGGTAGCTCCTAAACATACACAAAGCCACGCCTGATCTAAAAGCGATTTAATGGTAATTGCAATTGTTAAACCTTTCTGATAGAAGTCTTTTGCCTCAGCATATTTACCTAAACTAAAGTAGATTTCACCTAGTTCTCTAACACCTTCTATAAGATTTGCACAGTCTCCTATTCCTTCTAGGATTACTAAACTTTCCTCTAAGTATTCAATAGCTTTTTCCTGTTCTCTTAGTCTAAAATAAGCCCTTCCTAATTTCATTAAAGCGACACCTTGAACTACACGGTATTGCATTTTGTTGCCCATGTCCAAAGCTTGCTGCAAATAGTTAATTGCATTGTTATAGTCTCCTAGTTCAAGATAAGCCAAGCCCACATGACATAATTCTCCTACTTCTCCTATTGAATCTTCTAATTGTTGAAAAATATCTAGGCTCTGCTGATAGTAATTAATTCCTTGATTGTAGTTACCAAAATCCGTCTCAATTATACCTAGAAAGGATAGAGCGTATGCCTCCCAGTGAGAATCCTTGATTTCTCGCGCTACTGCTAAACTTTGGTGCTGGTACTCTAGAGCCTTGTCATAAACTCTTTGCTTTATATAAATAGTTCCCAGATTAGCTAGAAGTCGTGCCTCTTGATGGCGGTCTTGGTTTGCAGGTGTTTGTACAATTACTAAACTCTTCTCGAAGTAATCCTTTGCTTGGTCGTAATTACCTAAATAAAAGTGCGAATTGCCTAAAAGCTTTAAAATAATGGCATTTTCTTTAGGATTTAGCCTGTCTACAATTCGGTTGTACAGTTCAAAGGATTCCTGATATAAAGCCCAAGTCGTTAGCTGTTCATATAACTCTTCTTTGGTTGGAGAATTAATTTTAATAAAAAGAATTTTATAAGCAGCTTCCCACTCTTCCAATTCACAAAGATGTTGAAAAGCTTGTAAATAACCCTTCACTTGGTCTAAATTACTAGCATTTGGCTTCGGTTTGTATTTAGTCAGCCAAGTTTTAACAGCAATCCATTGAGCTAGTTCCCAATGATTGATTTCAGTAGAAGTTTTCACGGCTAACTTATTCTCTACCTTAGCAATCACTAATTCGCCAGGAGCAGTCAGGTCAACTCCTTCGAGTTGAAGTTCTATTTTTACGTCGAAATCTGGGAAATCAGTCATCTTGTTAAACCTCGTTTGGTCTGAATTATTGTCTAAAGATAGAGTAAAGTTAGTAGAGTTTTTTTGAACTAAAGCTAATTTTTCTAAATTTTTTAATGCCAGTTCTTCTGTTTTTATATCCCCAATAGTTCTAGCAATATTCAAAGACTTCTGGTAATACTCTGTTGCTTGTGAATAGTTCTCACACTCACAATAGGCATTACCTAAACAAATCAGATTGATAGCTTCTAGTTCTTGATCACCAACCTCTTTAGCAATTCCTAAACTTTGATTAAAATATGAAATTGCTTGGTGATAATCTTTGAGAGATAAGTAAACACTACCTAAATTTTGGAGTGCGTTACCTTCGCTAACACAAGTCCCTAATTTCTGTGCAATTGCCAAGCCTTCCTCCAGCAGATTAATAGCTTGGTGATAATCTTTTAATTCATTAAAAACAATACCTAAACTGAGAAGAGCAGTTATTTCTCCAAAACGATTACCAGTTAAACGGACTATATCTAAATTCTTTTGATGGTAATCAATAGCCTGTTGATAGTTTCCTAGAAAACGATAAGCATGACCCAGACCCCCCATTCCTCTACCTTTGAGATCGAGATCACCTATTTCTGCTGCAATCACTAAAACTTGATTAAAATATGAAATAGCTTGATGATAATCTCCCAAAGATGAATAGGTAGCACCAAAACTGAATAGCACATAACCTTCCAGAGAGCGATCGCCTATTTTCTGTACAATAGTCAAAGCTTGCTGAAAATAGGACAATCCTTCACGATGGTTTCCTCTTAAATAAAAGATGTTTCCTAGACGATTTAGCGTACAACTTTCCATGAAAGGGTCGTCTAATTCTCGTGCAATTCTCAAACATTGCTGTTGATATTCAATAGCTTTAGCATAGTTCCCCAAATTTTGGTAAACAAGCCCAAAAACCCCTAAACAACTTCCTTCAAGATAGCGATTATCTATCTCCTGTGCAATCTTAAAACTATCTTCTAAATATAAAATAGCTTCATTGTAATTTCCTAAGCTATTGTAAGTAGCTCCCAACCCTCTTAAGGCTTTTGCCTCATTAGCTCGGTTTCCCAATTCTCTAGCTAGATCCAGACTTTTTTGGTAATATTCAATAGCTTGATGGTATTTAGATAGGAGATAGTAACATCTTCCAAGACCTCGGAAAAAAAATACATCTAATTCAGGACTTAATTTTCCTAAAATTCTGTTATATAAATCAATCAATTCTTGAGGGTAGCCCCAAGTATCAAGTTGGTCGTATAATTCTTCTTTTGTAGGGGAATTGATTTTAATAAAAAGAATTTTATAAGCAGCTTCCCACTCTTCCAACTCACACAGATGTTGAAAAGCTTGTAAATAGCCTTTCACTTGGTCTAAATTACTAGCATTTGGCTTCGGTTTATATTTAGTCAGCCAATTTTTAATAGCAATCCATTGAGCTAGTTCCCAATGGTTGATTTCAGTAGAAGTTTTCACAGCTAACTTATTCTCTACCTTAGCAATCACTAATTCGCCAGGAGCCGTCAGGTCAACTTTTTCTAATTGAAATTCTGTTTTCAGTTTAAACTCAGGAAAATCGTTATTCATGTTTGCTCTTGTTTAGTAATAGTTCTCTTGAGACAGGCCAGTGCTACACTACGAATTAAAGGGTGCTGTTTTAGCAGAGTTTCATCTTCATTGATCTCTTCCTCTACGAGAAAGCGATCATATAAAATATTTAGAGCTACGTTTTGCTCTTCTTCAGTTTTTCCTAAATATTCCAAATGCGTAAGCCAAAATTCTCTTGAGACAGGTAGGTTATAGACGGCAGCGTGGCAAAGCAAGAAATAAGCATCTTGTGGCAACCTTTTGAATGTTTCATCTAGCTTGTACTCCAACATATTCCGCAAACGACGTGAACGTGAATAACTATGTAATTGGGGTAACTCAGTATTTAACTTAATGTCTTCTATATTGTACTCAGCCTTAATTTTTAACATCTTTTCACCGTATTTTTGCCAGTATTTAGCTGCATCCCCATTAAAAATCGGATCGTCTATAATTTCACCCGCAATCACCCTTAAGCCTAAAGGATGACCCTCAAATAGTTCTCCAATATTTTCTAATGCTGATTTGTTACCTGATTCATCATCAACATCTAATCCTAAAATATCAAAAAACTCCAGTTGTTCCTCTTTGGTAAATCCATTGAGTGAGCGGTAATGACAAAGTTCTGGGTTATTGAAGCAGATTTCGTCAAAATACCTGGGCAAATCTTGCGATGTGATAATTATCTTACTTTGGCAAGAATCTTCTAATAACCTGTTAAAAAAACTTTCCCACCACTTATCCTGAAATTCACTCCAGCCTTTTTCAGCATCTCCTTGAAGCAGGTTTTCAACAGAATTTAGGATGAGTATATAACACTTTTCTTGTAGTTTTCTGAGCAACCGATTCAGCAGCAGCAAAGGATCTCTACGGTCATCAGATGTAATAGATTCATTCCATCTCAAGAGTAAATCAGCTGCTACACTAGCAAAATCAGTTATGGTCTTGGAGTCAAATTCCAGGCTTACCGTAGTCGAGGTTTCCTGAGATTCCGTTGTTAGGATGTCACTGTCGGTGTTAGTGTCGGTTTTGGGCTTGGCTTTAGTCCAACAAGTTTCATCCAATCCTATTGTTAAACGTGCAGCTAAATGAGATTTGCCAATACCTGTAATGCCCGTGAGTATTAATACTCGACAGTCTCCCCGAAGCTTAGTTCCTAACTCATCAATCAGTTCCTTACGACCCACCCAGGAATTATTACTGGAACTGGACACTCCTCTCTGTTGAATCTTAGACCCTATCTGCTCA
This sequence comes from Planktothrix sp. FACHB-1365, assembly GCF_014697575.1. GTDB lineage: Bacteria > Cyanobacteriota > Cyanobacteriia > Cyanobacteriales > Microcoleaceae > Planktothrix. Next base: position 6,384 of record NZ_JACJSC010000042.1, read on the forward strand.
GGCTCCGCCACATCTTCCCAGTTCAACCCCAAAGCTTTACAGCAAGCTATAAAGATATACCTTTTAATCCCCTGCTTGCCCTCGTAAAATCGTATCCAAGTTGCCGTTGAAATGGTTTCTGATTCTGTTTTTCCGTTGCTCAATTGCCTTGAAGGTAAATATTTCTGGACTTCGTTAAGCCAATGAGGACTCTGTTTTGGATATCCCTTGGCTTGTATCGCTGCCTGGATTTTTAATTTTCCCTCCGAAGATGCTCTCAAAGTGTCTGCCATACATTTTTTACTGGTGATTGTCAAGTATCAGTTTAGATCATTTGTAGATCATTTTCAGCAATTTGGATAGCTTTATAACTGGAAGGAATTGATCCAATTTTCTTCTTTTCATGCGAGACAATCTAAATAAGCAAAAGATTTTCCTTAACACTTATAGGAGATCAAAAAAATGTCTTCAAAAGAATCTGTTGGCGAATATGTCGCTAAAAAAGCACTGGGAACAGCCGCCGCTATGGGTGTATTTTTCGTCATGGGAACTATTCTCAGTGGCGGTAATCCCTTAGTGGGTGGAGCCGCAGCAAAGGCGGCAGGTCTTGCTTGGGCATCAGGTAGCGGTCATGGAAGTGATGACGATCAAAGTGATGACGATGATCGTAATGCTCTCCAGAGTTTCCGCGACGAGTGGTAATTTTTTGCGGTAGAGCAGTTTTTAACTGCCTACCGCCCAACATCTTTAATAACATTGACGGTTCAAAGGAGTTTCGTTATGGCAACATCTGACCATGCTTTTGAAGAACAAGAAAATGAAGAATTTGTCGAAATCGGCCCTAGTGGTGAAGTGCGTCCTGTAAATCCCCAACAGGGGCCACGAGGTACAGCCTTACGCGACAGCAAGGGTGAGTATTCCGGCTTCAGAGGATACAACGATTAAGGGGATTAAAAATAGGGGAGAGAAATGTAATTTTATCTCCCCTGCTAATAACGGTTATTTCGCTACCTGTAAAAACTATATATTGGCGAAATTAGGAGGAGTAAATGACAACAGATATGGCAGCAAGCAGAGATTTGCTAGTTTTCGGTAATGATTTATCTAGACCGAGAATGGCCGTTGAAAGTGAAAAAATCAAGCGCCAATTCCCTCAGTTTGGTTTCTACGCAACAGGAGGAACAGTAACTTCTGTAGAAGGACAATTAAAAACAGCAGATGGTAATTCCTACTACACAAAAATAATCGTGCCTTCAGCGTACCCCTATGAAATCCCTACCATTTTCTTACCCTACACAACCTTTTTATCGGGTTGTCCCCACAGATACACAAATGGGAGTATATGCGTGATGAAGCCGGAACAATGGTCTTCGACGTATTCCCTAGCATTTATGGTGGCTAAGGCTGCGATTTGGGTTAACAAATATGACTGTTGGCGACGTAAAGGTTATTGGCCAGGAAAGGAACAGAATCACTAATGAAAAATAAACTTGATTTTGACCGCATCGAACAGTTGCTTAATCCTGAGCAATTCAAAAATATCAAGATAACTATTGCGGGTTTAGGCAGTGGTGGCGCACCTGTCTGCGATCACCTTGTAATGAATGGTATTTGTAATTGTGATCTTTACGAGCCTGACACATTGGATGATGTCAATCTCGTGAAGCATCCTCGACTAAGAAAGGATCTAGGTCGATTGAAAGTCGATATCCAAAAAGAGTGGATTGAAGATAGAAATCCGAATGCAAAAGTTCAAGCTTTTGCAGAGGATGTGATGACATCCCCTAACTTTATCCAGTCAGTAAGTAATTCGTCTCTGGTGTTGTCTTGTACGGACAAAAACAGTGTTAGAGAATTCATCAACGACCAGTGCGTGGCAGCTAAAGTTCCCTGTGTAACAGCTTCTGTCTTTCGTACTGGTATAGGAGGGGAAGTTTACGCTTATATCCCCGAAGAGACTGGTTGTTACAGATGTTTAGATCTCTACTCCAAACTCAATGACCTTAACCTGTCTGATGAAGCTTTAGGACTGACGGCACAGGAAGAGCAAAAAATTTACGGCCTTGGAGAACGGGAATTTCGCGCATCAGGCTTGTCAATTGATATCCAAATGATCGCGTTGATTCAAGTTCGGATGGCTCTCTCTATTCTGCTCAAAGATTCAGGCGGCACAATGCCTTTGTTAAAAAGTAACTGGATTATCTATGGCAATCGACCAGCTAAAGGGATCTTTCGGAGTCACTTTGAAACAAAACAGATGCTCTTGAGACCCCAAATACATTGTAACTGCACTGTTCATGACTAATGGCAGTTATAGCTTGTCATTCAGGGCATTGGCTCTGAGTGACATTTTAAACCCAACTCGACCTCAAAATTTATTGATAGGAAGGTTAATATGTGGTGGTTAAAAACAGGCAAACAAAACCCGGATTGTTTGAATTTAGAAGTATCAGTGAAAATTTCTGAACCTGTCCTCAAAAGAGCAAAAGATGCCATCTCACGGTCTGATCTTGAGGAAGGTGGAAAATTACTTGGTTCGATGAATCAAAAGGGCAACAAACTGGAAATAGAGATTATATCATATCTTGACTCAGGCCCCCGTGTAGATAACTCATCTGGTCACTTAATGCCAGATGGCGAATATCAAGAATCGGTATTTCGTGTCTTGGAGAAATTTACATCAGATCTTGATTTTCTTGGATCTTGGCATAGTCATCACTGCAATGGACTTAAAGAACTAAGTGATGGGGATATCAGGGGCTATCTGGAAACCGTCAATAGTCCTCAATATGATCTTAACTATTTCTTTGCCATGTTAGTGACAGATTTGCGGGGTGCTAAAATTGACAGACGTTATTATCTGTTCTGCCGAGGTCAAAACAACTATTATGAATTAGATCTCTCATCGGTAAAGATTGTTCGTGATTCATCACCTTTAGAGCCAATTTTACAGAGTTTTGAAGAAGTTTCTTTCGCTTATCGGCGACAAAAATTATCTTCTTATAATCCGGCTTCTCAGTTCGATTGTATCGACAATCTTCAAAAAATACGAATGGAAGATCAGCGATGGATATCGACACGATTTCCTTCAGCAAAGGCACTCCGTAGTAAAAAAGATGGTTCTATATTCTGGAGATGGCTAGTAAATCCAGCTAGTCTAATTTCAGGCGAGTTTACGGTTGAATACACGCATCCAACACAGTTAGATTTTCTGCCTGCACGATTAGAGATTACGCATAATGGTGAATTAATCCTTTTCAAAGAAATAGTTTTAAATCCTGATCGATTTCAGCAAATAGAGCAGTGTATAGATGAGGCAATTCAAAAAGTTATTAGTTAAGATTTTACATCCGAATTAATAAGTAAAGGAGGACATGGATGATGTAAAGATGTATAAAACTGTTACAAAAGTTATTATAGTGTTACTACTACTGTAACCCTATAATAATTCTACTCAACTCAAGCTCAAATCATTAAATTTCTCAAACCAAATCAGCCAACAAATCCGTGACTTCCCCCTGCTGATTTTTGCGATTATCGTCATAAATCATCAACGTATTCAAATCCGAATGGCGGCTCAATTTCTGCACCTTTCGCACATCTCCATTGGTTGCTTCCAATGCCGCTGTTATCCCCGAATGACGAATTCGGTGAGGCGATAACGGCTTATTAATCCCCGCTTCTCTTGCAATTTGACTAACAATTTTATAAACCCCCGTTCCCGTCAGCCGATGTCCATAACTGGCTCTATCCAAGGCAATAAACAACGGTTTAGACCGTTTTAATTCTCGTCTGGCCACCAACCAATCTTGAAGCGCTTCCACCGTCGGCTTTGATAACGTCACGGTTTCCTTCTGCGTTCCCTTCCCCTTCCCCAAAATCTTCAGTGTCTTCCCCTCCAAGTCCAAATCTTCAAGATTGGCTTGGCACACCTCTTCTCGTCGCAAGACATTATCCCACAATAACCGCAACAAAGCATAATCCCGCTTCCCCTTTAATGTCCGACGATTGGGAATTTGCAACATCCTCTTAAACACCACCGGGGGAATTCCTGTGGTATCCCGATAAGTCTTAACCTTCTCTCCCTTCAATTCCGCCAATGTCCAACCACATTGTCCAATCCGATAAGCGAATGCCACTAACGCTTTAATCGCGGCTAAACGTCGATTTATTGTTGCTTCTGATAACTTTTTAGATAACAATTGTTGCTTATAACCTAATACCAAACTTAAAGCTTGTTCTTTAGATAACTGTAAAAACTCAATCACTAACTGAGCAGTGGGTTCTTGATGAGCAACTGCCCAAAAGAAATCCTTCAAATCCCGATTATAAGCTTTCCGGGTATTCTCCGAACGCTTTGTAGCTAATAAATCCTCCATCACATTACGTTCAGCTAATGTCCCAGCAACAGAAGCCGGAACAATTTCAACAGCAGAATGAGAAGGGAGGGTGTTCATAGGGAGATCATGATAGTGGAGTGCGGAGTCCGATTAAGAGTAGAGAGTTAGAGAGGGTTTAAGAACAGAAAATAGTTCTTTAGTTATTTTACTAGAATAGGAGTTTACTCGAGAATAAATCTCTCCGAAACTCTCAAAATATCCGCTCACACTACTTGTTAAATTTCTCAAACTTAGAAAATTTCAGCCGTCAATATTAACGAGTTTAGATTTTTTATACTCTGTTCAGAGGAATAATAAATTCACTTTAACCTTCAAAACCAGAAACTTAGTTTAAGCCAAAAGATAGGGCATTTCATTAAGCTCTGCACTTATGCTAAAGGAAGTTTAGGAATCTGTAGAAATGATGACTTAATTCACTCTATTAAGAATTTCACTTCTGCATTCCGCTTAAAACTTAATCAGATTCACTGTACACAAGATAACTGACTTCAATGAAAACACGCAAACTCGGCAATCAAGGACTGGTGGTTTCAGAACTCGGCTTAGGCTGTATGGGGATGTCTGAGTTCTATAGTGGACGGGACGAACAAGAGTCAATTGCCACCTTGCACCGTGCGATTGAACTGGGGATTACATTTCTCGATACTGCCGATATGTACGGCCCCTTTACGAACGAAAAACTGGTGGGACGGGCAATTCAAAAGCGACGCGACGAGGTAATAGTAGCGACTAAATTTGGCAATGTGCGATCGTCTGATGGAGGTTGGCAAGGAATCAACGGGAGTCCAGAATATGTGCGACAAGCCTGTGATGCCTCGTTGCAACGCTTAGGAATAGATGTGATCGATCTCTATTACCAGCACCGAGTTGATCCGAACGTGCCGATTGAAGAAACAGTAGGTGCAATGGCAGAACTGGTACAACAAGGTAAAGTTCGTTACCTGGGGCTTTCGGAAGCGGCTCCTGCTACAATTCGGCGGGCTCATGCCGTTCATCCGATTACGGCATTGCAGACCGAGTATTCCCTCTGGAGTCGTGATCCTGAGGATGAAATTCTACCAACGTTGCGGGAATTGAATATTGGCTATGTGGCTTATAGTCCTTTGGGACGAGGCTTTCTGACGGGACAATTCCAAAGCCCAGAAGATTTACCTGAAGATGATTACCGTCGCCACTCACCCCGCTTTCAGGGAGACAATTTCTACAAAAATCTGCAATTAGTGGAGCAGGTTAAGGCGATCGCAACAGAGAAAAACATCACTCCAAGCCAACTGGCTTTAGCTTGGTTACTGGCACAGGGAGAGGATATTGTACCGATTCCTGGCACTAAGCGTCGCACGTATTTGGAGGAAAATGCAGCAGCAACCCAAATTGTTCTGACCTCTGAAGATCTACAACGGATTGAGGCAGTTGCTCCGAAGGGTGTAGCAGCAGGGGAGCGCTATCCTACCCAATTTATGAGTGCAGTAAACCGTTAACCAAAAGAACTGTCGTTCGTCCTCCGCACTCCGCACCTCGCACTCTTATTCGATGAAAAACTCGGCTTAAGAGAACGTGCATTATCTTAACCTAACTCTCCCTAATTATTCCTCCGCAAGCAACACAGCTTTCCTCTGTTGCTTAAGGCTGTTTTCACACTCTTTGAGAAATTAAGAACCCGAAAGCCGAGGTAACGTTAAAACTTTTTCCAAATATTCCAAATGCAGCAGTTGTCGAGGCGTAAATTCTACACGCTGTTGCAACACATCCAGCAACGCGATTTCCAGTTCATCTAAGTCCAAACTTCGGAGTTGTAATACCTTTGAAGCGACCTGTAATAATTCATCACTAGGCTGATCAATTTCTACTAAATCTCGGCTGTAAAATTGCAGCGTTTCACTCCCCAAGTTCAGCACAATCAACCCAGAAGTTCCTGTGCCTTCCACCCGTCCCCAATATCCATTCCAGCGCTGGTCAGAGGGAGCAAAGGTTAAGTTCGGGTCAATGTTGACAACGGCGAAATCTCCCGATACAAACAAGCGGGGGTCATCAAGACTGGCTTCTTCGGCGAGCAGCAGGGCAGCTTCTTTGGGAGTCCGAGCAGCACCTGTAGCAATTAAATCTAAGATTTGTTTTTGTTGTTTTCGAGGCAGTTTCAGTAAGGAATAAGCCGCTTGAATACTGACGGTGTTGAGAATTGAACGCCAAGCATCAGCCCATTCGTCGTTTCCAGCTTTTGTTTCTGTATCAATTTGAGTGACAACTTTGGCAGCTTTGGTATAAGTTACACCAGAGCCTAAACCCACCTTAGCGGCAACTAAATCACGGGTGGTTCCCTTGCGACCTTCTGAAAATATATCCATAAGGTCGTCGGGTTCATCAATCTTGATTCCGGCTTCCTGGCGTTGTTTGGCGCGCGCTGATTCGATTTCTTTCCAAGAGTTGGCTTCTCGAACTTTTTGTTCCCGGGTTTTGGGTCGGGCGAGATTTTCACTCAGGAGAGCTTCGAGTTCCGAGAGTCGGTTGGGAAAGGCTCGAATTTCAACGGGAATGGTGTTCCACTTTAATTGTAGGGCAGCTTGCCAGCGTCGATGACCACTAACAATAATGTGTTTGGGGGTGATGAGAATGGGGTTAATCCAATTAGACAATTGAATTTGTTCGACCAATTCCTCGATGTTCATCCGACCATAAATTTTCAGGTAGCGGGGATGGGGTTTGAGGGTTTTGGGGTCTAGGGTTGTGACAGTGGAGTGGGTATCGGGTAGAGCGGGCAAGCGGGGTAGTTCGTTGACAGTTTAATGATTTTGATATTAAGTATACTCGCCATTTTAAGCGATCGCTTCACTGAACGAAATGAATCAAACCGAATCTGGTGTTTCATAAGGTGCAAGAATTTGAGACCTACTGGAATCAGCAGTTTTCCAATTCGATTAAAATAATCATCAAGTAACTCTATACAAATAGTGTCTATCCTTTTCAATAAAGTTTCAACATGAAAGTTCAATCTGTCCAGTTAAAATATTTCAAAAAATTTCGGGAGCGGTCATTCGATTTCACCGATCCAGAAACTGGATTAGCACGAGATATTATAGTTATAATAGGGATGAATGGTGCTGGAAAAACAAGTCTTTTACAAGCAATTGCTGCTACTCTGGGAGTAGCCACTGGTCGATTACAGAAACTTCCCGATTTAGAATGGCCAGGATTTAACTATGAATTACTTGGGCATAATTGGGGAAGGTTTGAACCAGAAGTAACTCTAAAAGTACAATTTCCTAGCCCAGAAATCGAAGCAGTGCGAGAGTTTCACCATGAATTACAAAAGATAGGGCGGAATTTACCAGTTTCTCCTGCTAACGAAAATATTATATTTCTAAGATGGCAAGGTGAGCGAGTTCAAGCAAACACGGCGGCTGAATTGTTTCAATTCAAAGGGCGAGAATATGCAAAGCAATTACTTCGTTCAGAAGGCTTTCAGGTGTTTGAACGAGTTGGCACAGTTTTTTGGTACACAGAGCAAAGAACTTCAACTAGCCTAACTACTGAAAACCAGGATGGAAAAATTGAAATCACAGATGATATTTTACGCGATCGCCTATCAAAGTGGCGGATATTTCATCAAGATGTGAAAGATAAAAATCTGCAATTGCGTCCTGGGCAGAAAGACTTATATGCTGAAATTGAACGAGCTTATAAAGCCGTTTTTCCAGAACGTAGCTTTGAAGGTTCAATTCCACGAGAGGGTATCGATGATATTCTCAGCGAACCTTGGTTTTATCTCTACGATGGTAAAAATCAGTATGAAATTTCTGAGATGTCTGGGGGTGAGCGTGCTACCTTTCCCATCTTAATGGACTTTGCCAATTGGAATATTCATAATTCGGTTATTTTGATTGATGAAATTGAGTTACATTTACATCCACCAATGCAGCAAGCATTGTTAAGAGCTTTACCTAAATTAGGGAAAAATAATCAATTTATTATTACCACCCACTCCGATTATGTAGAGCAGTTAGTACCTGAAGCATCCATTGTCCGCATTGAGGTGTAATTGTGAGTGTTGTTAGCGGCGGAAAAATAATTTTTTGTGAAGGGAAGGCGACCAGCTTAGACTATCAGTTACTTAACAAAGTCGTTGATGGTATCTCGGGTGAAAAATGCACGATTATTCCTGCGGGTAGTAAATTTTCTTTTTCAAGTTTTGCTGAAGGCTATTTCTCTAGAAATCAAGCAGTAAATCAGAAATACATTGTTTTTCGCGATCGCGATTTTGATGTTCAACCAACTCCTAACTGTCAATTACTCCAACTCGGTAATAGATCTATTAATTTAACTTATCGCGCTTGTGTAGAAAACTATCTTTTAGATCCTAATTTAATTCACACCTATTGGGTAGAAAAGTACAAGGAGAAGCAGGAAAATCCTAAACTTTCTAAGTGGGGACATCGAGATTCACCAGGAATTGATCTCATTTCCGAATGGATTGAAAGTAGCGCCAAGAACCTGCAAGCTTACGAAGCTGTACGCTGGGCATTGGGTGACTTGGTTAACATGAGTGCAGCACGACAACAACTCAAAACGACATGGACAGGCAATAGTGGTATACTACCCGCTTCATTGGATTTACAAGATTGTCAAAATGAAGCTTTAGGGTTAATTAACGAATTTAGACAAGCTGTTGAAACAGCGACAACAGAAAAATTTGAAGAGAGCCTTGCCATGTATCAAAATCAGTTTGAACAAGAGAATTTCTGGACACAGAAACAGTATTTAATATGGTTTCATGGAAAAGATATTCAAAAGCGAATGGAAATGCAGAAGCAATTGCAGCAACAAAAACATCACTATATTTCTCTAGTTGATTTTTTTCGTTGGGGAACTAATAATTTTGACATTACGCAATATCCCGATATTATGGAATTACGATCAAGAATCGAACAGTTATAGTTTGACTTTTATTGCACCAAGATTAATTACAGCTAACAATCAAAAGAACCAAGAATCATGTTAGATTTACTAATTCAAAAAAAATTAATTTTTGATGGTTTAAGTTCTGCATCAATGCGGGAAGATATTGGTATAAAAAAAGAGTAAGATTGTGGCGATCGCATCTTCTCTCCCCCCCCAATGCTAGCAGATATTTTTCAGAGAGTGGAAACGCTTTCCCATAAATTAATAGAAAAATGGTTAAAATAATCGGTTCTTCTAAGCTAGTTATGATAATTTAATAATAGAGAAAGAGCAAATAAGGAAAATCACCCAATCTGTTCATGGCTTCAAATCGTTATCCGAAAAATTGGAAGGAACTGGCATTGGCAGTTAAAGAAGCAGCGAATTGGCAATGTCAAAAATGTGGTTTATTCTGTATTAAGCCGGGAGAACCGTTATCAGATGCTATGAAATCTCGACGCCGAGCTTATACACTGCAAGTTCATCACTGGAATCATAACCCGGCTGATAATCGTTTAGAAAATTTGGTTCCGTTATGTAGTAGTTGCCATTTAGCTTGTCATCGTCGCCGTCGAGGAAATATTTCCCCTGGGCAGTTATCCCTTAACTTAAAATTATCCTAATTTAGAATTTAACGCTGAAGTTTTGGCGCTTATTTATTCCAATCCAGCTTCAATCAAAGCTCGGTTTAAATCCTCAAATAACCCCAAAGATTCAGCCTGGTTATTGAGGTAAACTTTATCTAAAGAGTCTCCTTGTACTTTTAATATCCCCAATACATCTCGCCATTGCTTTTGGGACTGATTGAAATTTCGCCACTGCAACTTATTAAGGATTAAATCTTCAGGTGAGGTGAGAAAAACCGTTGCACCTGTAGGAATTTGATATTGTTGTCGTCGCTCCAACTTCAGACGCTCAAATTCTGAATCTGAGGCAATGATTAAATCAGCCCGGGAAATGGTTTCCATATGAGTAATTGGCAAGGTTTGCATTCGACCAGAAACCACATCATCTACACCGGAAACATAAAATCCCGCTTGTTCTAATTCTAAAATTAATGGACTTAAATATTGAGGAATAATTGAGATGACAATATCTAAATCTCGTGTAGTGCGGACTTCCCCGTAGGCAATAGCAGCAACTCCTCCTGTAATATCATAAGGAATATTGTGGCATTCAAAAATTGGGTGAAGAATTTCAGCCAGACTAATGGAATCTTGAACCCAAGTCATTTCATCTCCGGTGGGAATATAATGTTGTGGACAATCTTCACCTAACCAAGCTTGGGCGAGTTTTTGAGCAAATTCTGGTTCTTTTAAATCAAAAAAGCGTTGGCGGAAGCAGTTAATGGCAAAGCGACGAGCATTTTGGTTCATCGAGCTTCCCATCAACAGTCGCTGTTCAGGTGTTCGTTGTTTTAAAAGCCAGAATCCTAACAAATCGGCTTCGGGTGTTGTATCAGAAGATTGAGGTCGATAGCCCGGTTTGATTGTAAATTTAGGAAGAATTTGAGTCATAAGATTAAATCAGGAGCTAGGAGTTATCAGTTAGAATTACAATCAATACTTAACGGAGTAATGGGGAGTTATTCTCCAGCTAAAACTTCTTTATTTTCAATAATAAACCATTCATGATAGATGATAGCAACAAATAAATCGTCTTCTTTAAGTCGATCACAAATTGCTAAATATCCCGACATAAAATTATCATCATAATAGGTAGTATCTTTGAGAAAGAGCGTAACTGAATTTCCATCTGCACTCCAAATCGTTCTTAAAATGGTTAGATTGTCATGCTGAGATTGATCTATCGGGAGGAGAACTGAACGACCCTCAATTTCCATGATTTCAACAGTCTCCCAGCGCAAAACAGATTCCCAACTTTCAGGGCCTTCATGTTTTTCAATGATTCTATCCCACTGCAAAATTTTTATTTTTTCTAGGGTTTGTTGTGATAGCTCTGAAAATTTCATTCGTTCCAAATTTCCCTAATAATTTTTTAAGAGATTTGCAGGTTAATCTCCTGTCAATTGATTTCTATTATAGCTCAGTTCAAACAATATTTGATTTCTTGATCAACATTTATGAGTAGGGTACAATAGACTTTCAAAAGGCGGTGGCAGTGGTAACGAAACCGGAACCTGCGGAAAAATATGATTGAGGGACGATTTTTGGGGGTGGGAAACATAGTGGAAAATTTTCCACCATGTTCCTTTTCAAATTTAGACCTTTACTATTCTTAACCCCAACTCAAGGCAGTTTTCACGTCCACTTCAATCGGAACTTGCTGCAAATATTGTTGTCCTGCCTCAATCATTACGGTTTTAAGAAGGCGAGTTGTTTTTTCAAGAGTTTGTTGGGGACATTCTAAGAGAATTTCATCATGGACTACACCAATCAATTTAGCTTCTGTATCCGGTAAAACCTCAAACAAACGAGCGATCGCCACTTTCAATAAATCGGCTGAAGTTCCTTGAACCGGATGATTGAGCAACTCACACAGACGGGGTTTAGAAGCCCATCGTCTTCGACGTCCGCCAATGGTGCGAATCTCTCTTCGTCCTTGAGCATACACCGTTTTCCTCACTTGCTCATGCCAATTCTTAACCCCTTGATAAGCCGTAAAAAACCTTTTCCTAAACAGTTTAGCTTCCTCCAACGTCAACAAAACATCATATTTTTCCTCAGCATAAGCTTGCAATTTAGCTGCCCCCATGCCATAAATTAAGCCAAAATTCACAGATTTAGCAATTTGCCGATCTTCAGGCGTAATCTGTTCTAACAATTTCCCTGTAATTAAAGAAGCCGTTAAAGCGTGTAAATCCTCCCCTTTAGAATAAGCATTTAACATCCGGCGATCGCTCGATATTTCAGCCACAATTCTGAGTTCAATTTGGCTATAATCTGCTTTAATAATTTGATAGCCTGGTTCGCAAATAAAGCAGGTTCGCATTCCTTGAGCAGTACAATTTCTGGGAATATTTTGTAGATTCGGTTGTTGACAACTAAAGCGACCTGAACGCGCTCCGCACTGCCGATAACTGGGGTGAATTCTGCCTGTTTTGGGGTGAATATGTTTAGGCAAAGCTTCTACAAAGTTAGAACATAAAGAGGCTAACTTTCGATAGTTGAGGAGAAATTGCAGAATTGGATATTCACGAGCTTTAGGAATTAATTCATTTTTACGAGTTGATTGAACCGGAATATTAAGCGCACGAAGAGCTTGTAAAACTTGAGAAGTAGAACGAGGATTAAGCGTTTCTGTTAATTGGGGGAATAGAGACAATTGGGGGCTAGGGGGTGGCTTTAAACCTGCATTGATTAATTGAGTTAATACCCTTTGTTCTTGAGCTTTTAACTCAGAACCTACTTGCTGCCATGCTATTGCATCAAGTCGCATTCCATTTAGTTCCATTTGGGCAACGGCGGGCAACGCATCAAACTCGATTTGAGCCGTTTCTAATAATCCTGCTTTTTCAAGTTTAGAATGCAGTCGAGTTTTAAGTTTCAGTAAGACAGCCGCATCTAATGCTGCATATTCTAACTGAGCCGTTGAAAGTTTACCCGCAAAATTACTAAACTGTAAACTTTTATCAAGTTTAACCTTTAAAAATTCCCAAGCTAAAGATTGAAGATCATGATCTTTCTTGAGTCCTGAACGTAACACTTGACTAGCTAACATTACATCAAAAAAAGGCCCTGACGGACGGAGATTTGCCATTTCTAGCATTTGCCAGTCAAACTTAGCATTTTGGAAAATTTTCAGCGCACGGCTATTGAGGAGTTTTTTTAACAGTTGACATCCCCTCGTTCCCATAGCAGTTAAATCAATAATTAGAATCGGGTGTTGAGGAACAGCAATTTGAACCAAACAAATCCGATCTATGAATGGATCTAGTCCGGTTGTTTCAGTATCAATAGCCAGAACAGGAGCGTTCATTAAAGGAAATAAAGCCTTTTTAAGCTGATCAGAATTAGTAATAAAATTGTATTTCATAAGCAGGAGGTGGAGAAGAAAAGGGTAAAAAATTAGAATTCAGAAGGTTTATTAATTACAATGAGATACGTTTCAACTGTAACCGGACGAAGAGTACCCCAAAAAATTTCTAAAGGGAGTTTGATTACGTTGGCTTTCGTTTGTTTAAGAAATCCTCGGAAAGTTTGTGCTCGCTCATCGTTTTTGATATTCATTGAATTACTGACAACGCTAACCAACCGACCAGAAGATGCTAAAAATAGGTGATAAGCGCGTTGAATCATCGCTAAATCAATTCCCCGAACTTTATCAGTAGAAAAGGGAGGATTCATTAAAATCCGGTTGTATTGGCGTTGAGGTTGAGATGTTAAGAAATCACTCCCCACTAAATTAAATCCTTTTTGAAAAAGAATTTGGCGCAATAGAAGGTCAATTTCAATCACATCTACAATTGCACCCGCTTGAACCATTGCTTCAGCTAAAATCCCATCTCCTGCCGTCGGTTCTAAACCATATAATCCTGGGGTAATCTGTGATTCTTCCAGCATTATTTTAATCAGTTGAGGGGAAGACGGAAACCAAGAATAAGGCGGAGTTTCTTTAACTTTCTCATACAGAATAGTCTCCACTAAAGATGTATTTTCCATTATTCAATATTTTTCTGCCAATTTCGTAATAACTTAAATTTTGTTGTTTCTTTGCGACACTGATGAATCTGGCGAAATATCCGTTGTCGCCAGCGATTAACTTCTTTATCTACAACTAGAACAAGATGGTAATAATTCACAAGTCAACTCCTAATCGGGTTTTACATTGTGAATCCGCCGATAGGCGGGATTTTAATTACTCCTATTGGCTGAAAGATCTGCTCAATATGGGTCGTTAAAGTAAGTTATAAATTTCATTCACCCTATCGATTCCTGTTATGAACAACTCCAACAATACCGATCTCAATGAATTGGGTTATAGCAATTCAGGCTACGGCGGCTATAACAATAATCAGCAATCCAAGCCTTATGGTGTACCTGATCAGTTTGCAGATGGTTATCAAGAAAACGTTTTTGAGGGAGATTTGAACCCAGCAGATACCCCTTGGACAGAAACAGCATTCAATCCTAACCCTCAATTTAATAGCGGGAGCAAAAATTCCTTGGGGTATTCAAATTTTGAGGGAAATGACCTGGAATTGTAAAGCAAAACAATATCAAGAGTGACTAATCAACTCAAAATAATCCGATCTATCAATGAGCAGAAGATTATTATTAAAATCGGGGCTATTCTTGGCGACTTTCAGTTTAACGTTATTCCTTTCAACGGGTTTTAATCAATCCCAATTAACTGCAACCCAAATTAATATTGATGCAGCCGAACTACCGACTCGAATTTTAGAAATCCCCAGTGTTGATCAACAAGGAAATCCCACTTCCACTCATGCTCTTGTCCCTGATTGGACACAAATTTCTTTTTCCCAAATGCCCCCTATTAGTCAATCCGGTTCTAATCAAACCAAAGGGCAAGAAACTGAACTCAATCGAACCTGGACAACAGGACAAACACCCGATCAATTTCTAACATTAGGAGATATCAGCCTAGCATTAAAACCAGAACTTTTGTCAGTGGGTTTTATAGCACAGCAAACGGGACTAAATTTAGAGCAGGTTGCTTTGAGTGCTTTCCCCCTAATCGGTCAACAAACGTTAAACCAACTCATTGAAGCGATTCCCCTTTTAGCTGAATTCAAAGTTGAAGAAATTGCGCCAGTAGCAGACCTACTCACCACCCAAGCTGCTAATCTTAATTGGAGGAATCAAACGTTAACTCAAGTTCTCAGTAGCAACCCCCAACTTGGAGAATTGAAACTCGGACAAATTGATTTGTCTTCCTATTCAATGTCTTCTCTTCCTAACTTAGAAAGTACCCAACTCGGTGCGTTGTCAGGATGGCAAACCACTCCCATTCAAGATGTACCAGGACTGAACACTTTACCTCTGTCTGATTTCCCCAATTCTGTGACTGAATTCGGTGATTTAGTCATGCGAATTGATACTATTTATGGCCCCGCAGAAGGACGACGAACCAACACCATTTCGGGTTCTGATGTTCAAGGGTTTTCTGTCAATTGTCAGGGGAGTCAATGCGCTTATATCGAACTGGATGATTTAGAAAATATCGGTCGTAGTGCGCGGGGTTCTTTGGAAGGGAAACAATGGATTAGTGGGAAATACCAAGAAGTTGAGGGCGGTTGGGGTTGTCTTCAGGGAATCAATGGAGGTAAGGAACCCACAGGTAGATTACCGTTTGGTAGTGCTTTTAAAGTTGTTGTGATGGAACCCGACGAACAAACCGACACCGTATCAACTGCTTTATTCTTCCGCTTTTGTTCCCCCTGTGGCTGCTCTCCCTATTTTATTGGGCCTGTTCCCTTTTTCACCTATCGAGTCAATTCTCCCATTTTTGTTGGAGTGTTAGAACCCTCGCCAACTGGATTTTCCTCGATACCAACACAAGCAGATGTTTCAACAGAATCTTCTGTTATCTCCCAAAAGAATTCGTTTTCTCCACGTTCTCGTCAGACTCAATCAAAGTTAACTTATGGACAGGTGCAAGGCGTTAATATTGAAGTTTTGTCTGAAGCGATCGCGAGTTTAGAAAGCAGCAATTTAGACTTAGCCATTGGCCCTTATGTTTGTGCAGATAACAATCGCAATTGTGGTATAGCTTTAGGCAAATATCAATTCATGAGTTACAACGAATATGCAAGCAGTGTGATTGCTTCAAAACCTGGAGGAGAAACATTTTTAGCTCAACTTGCTAAGGGATATCAACCGACAAAAACAGAACTATTTCAATATTTTCCTCCTGCGGATCAAGAGGCGGTATTTGTCCAAAGTCTCATTGATAAACTTAACGCCACCGTTGCAGAAATTGACCCAACAACAGGGCAATTGTTTGAGGGTGAACGCTTAATTGAACGAGTCGCTCAAAAACACTTTGGCGGTGATTCTTCTCAGGTTGATGGTCAAGCCACAGATGCTTTTGGTCGGTTGACTTTAAAAAGTTATGGTCTTAATGTCTTAGGACGTTATCGAGTTAGTGGTGGAACCGTTATTAGCACCAATACAAGCTTGAATAGCCAGTGATTAATTCGTTAAAGAGGCTAAGTAAATGTTACTGAAAAACAGGCAAAAACCCAAAATTTTCGTCTTAACCATTTAAAAACAGAGATAAATTTTCCGCCCTTACAAGGCGGTAGCCTCCCTTTAACAGTTATCAGTTATCAGTTATCAGTCATCAGTCATCAGTTATCAGTTAGGAGTTAAGAGTTATCAAGCAATTATTTTAATTCATTCTTGAGGTGTAATTCTAATTTTAATTTAATCTGTCTTGGGTTTGAATAGTGAATTGAGCTTAATTCTGTAGATTAAAGATAATTTATTGGAGTTGCACTATGAATAATTTTAATCCGATTCTGGCTCAGACTTCTCAAAAAACAGAACAACCACTTCCTTTGTTTTCACTAGATTTTAAAGGATTATTTCAAGAGTATAATAACCCAGAAGGATATGTAACCATAGGGATGTTTATTGTTCTACTGGTAGCCTCTCGATTTATAGGCGGAAATCGGGGAAAAATTACCACCGGAAAACAATGTGGAACCCTGGAAAAAGTGGGTGCAACTCGGTTAGCACTTCAACAAATTAAAGAAAATAAACCCAATAAAGTAACGTTGTGGTGTGGGAGTCCTCGCTATTGGTGGCGGGGATTAAAATTAAGAGGTTTTGTAGCAACTCTTCAAACGGCTTTAGGTGCTAGTCCAACAGTTTGGTTACCCCATGCAGAACGCTCAATTTTAGTGATTGGAGCGCCAGGATCTGGTAAAACATTTTCAACGATTGATCGAGCAATTGAAAGTGCAATGGTACAAGGATTTCCGATTCTTCTTTATGATAAAAAAGGAGATCAACTTAAACTTCATGCTCCTTTAGCCGCGCGTTACGGTTATAAAGTTTGGGTGTTTGCACCTGGGGAAGCTTATTCAGGTGTAATTAATCCCCTCGATTTTATGAAATCTCCTCAAGATTCTGTAATGGCGGGAGAAATTGGTCAAGTTATTAATCGCAATGCGAGTTCTAATCAAGGAAAAAGTGATGAGTTTTTCTCAAAAGCTGGAGATTTATTAGCGAAAGCTTTACTGCAATTAGTCAAAGGTTCAAAGTATCCTGATATGGCAATGCTGTATGCAATTTTGAGGTTGCCGAATTTAGTGAAACGGCTTGATTATGCGATTCAATCTCGGCAAATTGATGAGTGGGTAGCCACGAGTTTTAATCAATTTTTGAGTGCGAAAGATGCTGAAAAAACTATCTCAGGAATTCTAACAACAGCAGCCGGAACGTTTAGTAATTTTATTCAAGCTGATTTACTGCGAGCTTTTTTGGGAAAATCGGATATTCCGACTCGGCTTGAAGGTCGTCAAATGATTATTTTTAAACTTGATGATGAGCGACGCTCGGTTGTTGGGCCTTTGTTGGCGGCGGCGATTCACTTGTTGGTGGTTTCTAATTTAAGTCGTCCCCGAAAAGATCCGTTGATTATTTCATTGGATGAATTTCCATCAATTCGATTAGAACGAATGCCACAATGGATTAATGAATATCGTTCTAATGGAGCTTGTTTTCTGTTAGGAATTCAAAGTTTGGAACAACTTTATGAAGGATATGGGGAGAAAATGGGAGCAGCGATCACCTCTGCTTGCAGTACCCACATTCTATTTAACCCTGGAAATACGGACACAGCAAAAAAATATTCAGAGCGTTATGGTGATCAAGAAATTTTAATCAAAAGTAAGTCTACCAGTCGGTCTTTTGGCGGTCAATCTGCCAGTAATCGCTCGATTAGTTGGAATGAATCTCTACAAAAAATGCCTTTATTTTCCATTGATGAAATTTTGCGATTTCCCCAAGGACGATGTGTGATTACCAATCCCGGTTACAGTTCCGGTGGCGAAGGGTCGATTCCTTACGCACTAACTATTCCTATTCCTAAAGCGGATTTGAAGCGCAAAGATGAAAGTGAGGCGTTGTGGGATGAACAAGTTAGACCTCGTTTGGAAAGTCGAGTTAAACTGACTGATCTTGAGGGACTTACCGCCGCATTATACGAGCGCATTGAGGAGGCTGAACGGATGTTACCGTTACCTGATCCTGGGGGAAATGTTCCCCTGCAATCGCCAGACATATTGGAGGTAAACCGCAATTACGGCTCAGATCCTTTAGATGCGATCGCTCATCAGACAGGACGTTCTAAACGGGTTTTTTCCACTGGAGGGATTGGGAAACGAGAAGAGTGACTTCACCAATGGAAAATTTTCCATTGAGGTTGGGGATTAGTTAAGAGCAAGTTGACTAAGTTGTTTGAGAATCTGAAGAACCTGGTGCAAATCATTACCCGGATTGCGAAGTTCAAAAACTTTAGAATTTGCGTATTTCCAGTTGTCCTCTTTAACTAATTTAATAAACGTAAAACTTCCCCCAGTTGAAAATAAGCCATAGCAAGTTTTTTTTGCTATGTCTTATTTATTTTGTTGCCTATTGATTTTTAAACAGAAATTTATAAATTCCTATTGCCTAAAAACCAAGTTTCCATACAAACTTTTTGTACAATAATTTCTAATTTGCAATTTTTGGGTAGAGTTTTAAAAGGTTTATCTTTTAATTCTGATTTAATTTGCTCATAAGCTTCCGCTTTTTTTTCTGAAACAGTAAAACGGTCTGCATCTGTGAATAGCACCAAGTAATCATATTGAGGAAATTCGTTAATTTCTTGGATAGCATTAGCAGCAACTCTGTAGCAACTAGGAACGCCCATATCACTTTCATAAAAATAGTTATTCTGGATTACCGCATCAAAACTATTTACTTCTGTCAAATCGGGAAGAAGTACAGATAACCACTTCTTATAAACAATCGGTTCTGTCTTCCCTTCAAATACAAAATAGAGGTTCATATTACGACTGTTGTTCAAGAATTCTAGTTAATTGAATAAATGCGTCTTGTTTAGATTTACCCAGATGATAATCTGAAGCATTACAAATGCTAATGTGTCCGCCCTGCCGGGTCACTATTTTCCAATATTCATACGGAATATTATTGATAATGTAAGGGTGATGACTGGTGGCAATAAATTGTAAGGTTTTATTTTCGTGAATAAGGTCATCAGTCAATATGTCAATACAATTTATCCCTAAACTATTCTCAAATTCATCAATCAATATTACCGAACCTTCATTGGCAAGAAAAATTTCACTAATATGAATAATTGTGCGTAACATACCAGAAGACATCCTGTCCTCTCTAATCCATTTGTGGACAGCTTTTTGTTTGATATAAATAACAGGAACATTGTCAGAGATTTTTTTTAGTACATCATCTGTTTCAAGTGGTTCAATCTTTATATTTTCCACTTGTGGAAAAATTTCAATAAATGTCAATTTAATCTTATCAAAAATATCTAATTTATTTTCATAAGTCAGATACAGTTTAGTCCTAATATCTTCATCACTATTTACTATACTCTCTAAAGTTTTATACTTGCTTTTAAGAGAATGCAAAGATTTTTCCTGAATTCTAAGGGGGAAACCACCGTGTCTTGTGTGGTCACGATATTCTATTTTATTTAAGGCATCAAAGGCTTTCTTAATAATAGGTTCTTCTTTAAAAATATATATTATTGATTGATGGGAAGAAAGTTTGGGCATGGGGCTATTTCTAAACTTTATTTCTTCTTGGTTTCGCTCACTTAAAATCTCATCTTTTGAACTTAGCTTCTCATAAATTAATGATGGCTTTTCTTTCTCATCTTGGCTTTCTTTTTCAAAATCATCAAAACTTAGTTGATCTTTTTCAACAGTAGCAAAGCTACCTTCCCAAACAAATTCAGTCCCATCTACGGTAGAAAATATGATTTCCCATTCAAACCCATTTATAGCTTTTCCATTTGCAATATGTCTTAAATCGATAATTGCACGTAGAATTTGGGTTTTGCCTGCACCTGATATACCTACTAAAAGGATTAAATTTGATGAAAACTTGATTTCATTAAAATCCCAACCCAAAAAGTTATTCTTTACTCGCAATGAAATAATTTTCATAAATTTTAAAATTTTTGCTTAGATCTCTAAGTAACTTTAAACAAACCTATATTAAGCGAAAATTGCTGATGTTTGCAAACTTACCTAATCAGGTAAATTTTTAACTGGAAAACACAACTATATCTAAAACGCTTGTTCAATAGCTCGATGTGCTAATTCAATTTGTTCGACCGCATCAAGATAAGTTAAAGTGGCTGCATCCCAGGATAACCGTTTTTGCATCCGGTTTAAGATCATTTTTCCAAACTCATGCACAGTGTCAAAACGTTGCAATCTGAGAATTCGCTCTGCAACTTGACAAAAATCTGGTTGGGGATTTTCAATCACTTCGACATCGGATAAAAGTAGCGATAAAATCTCGCTTCCCATATCAACCTTGACCGTCATTCCTACAGCCGTAATTCGACCCCAAAATCCATTCCATTTCCGTTGAGGAATTCTCTCTTTCGGTACTAAAGGAATTTTAATCATCACCCAAGTTCCAATAGCAGGAGTGCATTCTTGTTGAGTTATTTTAATATCATCTGATTTGTCGGTTAGGGATTGATTTTCTGCGGAAGTTGGGGATTGTGAATCGGGTTCTGCTTTCATATCAATGAAGTTAAAAATTGTCTGTGCTTTGAGCAAAATTTTAGCTTGTTTGGGCGTTTTTGCTGCACCGGTGGCGATCGCATCAAGAATCATTTTTCGTTTCTCCTCTGGTATCTTCACCAACTGATACCCCGCATCAATACTTTGCTGATTCATCATCTCCAGCCAAACCTCTGCCAGTTTGGGTTCATCAATGTGGAGGAGATCCGCCGCTTGAATTGCTACACGCCCTTTTCGGTAAGTTCTGCCACAGCCTAACCCCACAATCGCTGCCACAATATTCTCAGTCAGTTGCATTTGTTTTCCATTCAAATTCAGATTAAACCTCGCCAATGGAAAATTTTCCATTGAAGAATGTTGAGGGTTCTGGGATGAAACTGTCATTTCTGAGTCGGAAGTGCGTGGCGTAGTTTGACAAGCGTAACAATTTCTGAGTTTGCGGGCGAGGGGTTCTACAATCATACCTTCTCGAATTTTCTGCACCGTTGTCTGTTGGCGCTGACGGTTTTCTGCAATCAAGACAAATAGTTCCTCGTCCTCGCTTTCAAAGTGACAGACCTGAACCGGAGCTTTTTCCCATCCCAACGCCAGCAAGGTTCGCCAACGTCGATGACCACTAATAATCGTTCCATCGGTTTTGATCAGTAAGGGACGAACATAACCTTTGAGGGCGATCGCCTCCATCAAATCCGTCAGATTCTCGTTGCGACCATAAATCGCCTCGTTGCGGGGATGGGGTTTGAGGTGATTAAGATGACCGCAAAATCAGTAATGAGGTGGAGAGAATCTTGATCAAGCACTATCCCCCAGAGCAGAATTTTGCTCAATCCGTTTCCAGTTGATGTTTAAGCCATCAACTTTCAAGTTCTATTAAATTTAATATTAATAAAAAAATAATCCCAGAGTTTTGTTAATTCTTAGCTAACAAAATCCTGAGATTGGTAAAGTGAATATTCATCATTTAAATGATTTAGCTGCTGTTTTAACAGGTTGGCTTGCAAACAGTTGGGTAATTGCCAGAATAGAAGACAGCAGCGAGTTTCGTTTTCCCTGTTTTAAAGCTATTTCTAAATCCAGTAACAAAGATACAGCCTTTACTAAAGATTGCAAAGGAATCGTTTGTACCTCTTGTTTAAGAAAATAGACTCGTTTGAAATTAGAAATTTGGCAAATCTTGGCAATTTCAGCATCAGATTTAACTCCCTTAACAATTGTTGATTTGACCCACAGCCAAGTTCTAAATTGGGTAATAAGCGTGGCACAAATCGCAGCAGGAAACGTTTCTTTTGTCAAGAGTTTTTGGAGTAAATCAACCGCTTTTTGGGCATTATTTTCTCGAATCGCTTTAGCTAATTGGAGACTATTTTGGGTGGTGGAAGGGATAAGAGAACGAACTTGTTTTAAACTCAGCTTTGCATTGTTACTGTAGAGAGCTAGAAGTTGTAGTTCAGATTCAATTCGGGCTGAATCATTGCCAATAGCATCAGCTAAATATTCTCCACTCTTTTTATCCAATGATAAACCAATGCGAAGGCTTTGGGTACGGATATATTGGGCAATAAGATCAATTCGCCAAGGTGCAATCAAATTGAATTCAAACAGTTGGCTTTGGGAGAGCAGAAACTTTGAGACTTTTAATCGTTTGTCAAGGTTGGAAGCTACAAAAATCAAATGAGTTGATTGGGGAACTTTTGGGAGCAATTGAAGAATATCCATCACCGCTTCATCAAACTGTTTAAAGTTGCAGTCTTCCACGATGACTAATTTAGCTTTAACTGAACCCAAAGCTGGAGTTAAAGCACAATAAATGGCTTCATCTACAGCAGAAGCATGAAAGCGATGATAGTTGAAACTAAGCCAAGCGGGATCAAGGCTTTTTTTGAAAGTCAAGAGTTTTTTGGAAATTGCATACCGATCATCGCCGACTAACAAGCTAATCATTGATTTCCCTCCTGAATTAAGACTTGATAGTTAATTCCTGTTGCTGCCAAAAATAGTTTTTGTACCTTCTGAATATTGCGGTTAAATTTGTTAAGATATGGGGGAGGTACAGCTAAGATAGCTTTCTGCTCGGTTAGTTCCGCAAGGAAAGCAACCGACAGGAAAACTCGGTTCTTTTCAGATGCTTTTGACAACACGGTTTCCCAA
Source organism: Planktothrix sp. FACHB-1365 (assembly GCF_014697575.1). GTDB lineage: Bacteria > Cyanobacteriota > Cyanobacteriia > Cyanobacteriales > Microcoleaceae > Planktothrix. Next base: position 29,559 of record NZ_JACJSC010000042.1, read on the forward strand.
ATGGTAGTTTTTAGATCAATAGGTTTTGAGGAGGAAACAGAGGTTGAATTTCGCTTGTGAGTTTGATTATTACGGGGTTTAGTTTTAGGAGATTTAGGAATTAATCCCAGTAAACAAACTTCTAGCCATAAACTCGGTTGTACACTTTTATTAAGCTGCCATTCTGAAGCACTTAACTGTTCAAAACCTTGATGAATTGAAGATTGACTCCAAGTTTTTGCGATCGCCTTCAGTTTTGAATAGGAAACCCCACTGGTGAGTAAGGATGAACAGTCAGGGACGTTGGCGACTAGCAACAAGTCTCGATAACAACTCAGCAAGGAGGTTAACAGAGTCAGGGGTGTTTTTCCACTATCAAGGAGTTCGCGAGACAGTTGTAGCAACTTCAGGGTGTCTCCGGTATTAATGCAGTGCAATATTGTTACCAAGTCGGACTCTGAAACGCGACCCGATAGCGCTAGAACTTGAGAATGGGTAATTTCTTCTCCCAATAAGCTTAACTGACCCAGTAATTGCAAGGCGTCGCGCAGTCCACCCCCACAGGCGCGAGCGATCGCAATTTTAGCCGATAAAGTAATGGAGATAGCTTCTTTTTCAGCAATCATGGTTAAATGCTGAACAATCGCAGCAACAGAAAGCGGCTGAAACCGAAACACTTGACATCGGCTGACAATAGTAGGTAGCACTTTATGTGCTTCTGTTGTGCAGAGAATGAAGACAACATGAGCGGGTGGTTCTTCAAGACATTTGAGCAGAGCGTTAAAAGCTTGGGAACTGAGACAATGAACTTCGTCTAAGACAAAAATTCGGTAACGACCGATAGCGGGAGCAAAGTGGACTCGTTCAATCAAATTACGAGCGTCTTCAACTCCGTTGTGGGAAGCTGCATCAATTTCCATGACGTCTAAACTGCTTCCTTTTTCAATAGAACGACAGGACTGACATTGACCGCAGGGAGTAACAGTGGGTTGGTCGGTAGCGGTGCAATTTAAGGACTTCGCTAAAATTCGTGCTGTTGAAGTTTTTCCAGTCCCTCGTTCTCCTGTAAACAAATAAGCAGGAGCAATTTTGTTGGCTTGAATTGCGTTAGAAAGGGTTCTTTGAATGTACTTTTGTCCGGTTAATTCGGATAGGGTATGGGGACGATATTTCTGAGGAAATGGAGTGTACATAATGACAAAAAGGGTTAAGATTTGACAACAGGCATTAACAAGTATTGGCTATCGATTAAAAGATGGGGTTGTTCTCGATTACCAAAAGGTCTTAAGATAGCTGGATGATCACTATCAATGAGATGAATTGAAATTTCAGAACTAGCGATCGCTTTAATCCCTTCCAACAAATACTTAATATTGAAAGAAATGGAAAAAGAATGACTAAAGTTGATAATCGCTGTCATTTCTTCTCTTCCATTTCCAAACTCCCTTAATAAGGATAAGGAAACTTGCTGGTTTTCAGGGCTAAAGTCAATGTTGATAATTTTTTCCTTTTTATCCGCTAAGACTGAGAGCCGTTCCAGTGCTTTCACAAAAGGCAATTTTTCCAGGTAAACTTGATGTTTGAAGTCGTGGTTTAATAAATCTTGGTAGGCGGGATATTCTCCTTCTAAACAACGAGTGATCAGCCGTTGTACGCCCCAAGAAAATTCTACATAACCTGTGGTCAGATTATAAGAGAGTTGTACAGATTCCGCAGAAGTCCGACTCGATAAAATTCGCTCTAGTTCCAATAAGGATTTAGCGGGAAGAGTAAATTGCAAAAGTTCTGTATTCTCCGTTTCTTTCTTTTTCTTCAACCCTTGAATAGAGGTTTCCACCACAGCTAATCGATGACCGTCCGTTGCAGCTAATTCTAAGGTATTAGAGTTAATTTTTAGATGCACTCCGGTTAAGATCTGCTTCGTTTCATCGGTCGCTGTTGCAAATAATGCGCCTTTAATACCACTTTTTAGAGCCTCCGCAGCCATAGCCAGATTTTGGCAAGAATTGACTTCAGGAATTGAGGGGAATTCATCGCTTGATAAACCTCGAACTTGGTAACATCCACTGGCGGAAACTAAAGTTAAAATCGGATTTTGTTCGGGTTTAGTTGTATTTAAAGGGTGATCCTGGTTATTTTCAGCGTTCAAGGAGATTGAGTTACTTAATTGGAGATCACCCGAAGAAAACTTGCGAACAATTTCACTTAAAAGTTCGGCGGGAATTGTCGTTTTTCCTGGAGTATTAACCTTAGCTTCAAAGGAAGTTTGAATAGCTAAACTCAGATTAAATACGCTCAAGTAAACACGCTGAGTTTTAGCGCAAGCTACTAACAGAACATTACCTAATATGGGATGGGTCGGTTTTGCTGGAACAGCATGGCTAACCAGTTCGAGGTGAGTCGCTAAATCATTTTGTGTGCAAAGCAGTTGCAGAGTAGCATCTGAAGTTGAGGAAGAGGGGGAAGTTTTAGAGGTGTTAACAACTGGGCTTTTTTCTTCTGTTAAAATTTTAGGGGTTTGAGAAGGAACAGTTTGAAGGTCAGAGGATTTGTTCTTTTTAATTCGGTTTTGAGTTGCCGAACGTCGGGTTTTAGTTAGCATTTTTCCCATTAATATATAGATCAAAACCTAGCAGCGATAGCTGCTTACAAACTGGGGCATTAGTATTATTTTTTATAACCCCGCTTGTTGTAAAGCTAACTCTAAAAGAGATTGAACTTGAAGAATTTCTGCCCATTGATTAAGGTAGTTGAAGTCCAGACGTTCTCCTTGCACTTTTAAAACTCCCAAGATATCTCTCCACTGTTTTTGAGATTCTGTAGCAGACAATAAATACCAATACAACTTTTGTAGAATTATATCTTCGGCTGAATAAATATAAATACATTTTTCAGATTCATCAATTTTATAAAGTTGGCGACGATTCATTTTAGAACGAGAAAAAGCATCATCTCCGATTACAAAAATATCTATTTTTTCCAATGAGGTTAAATGAATAACATTGAAAGAGCGTTTTTCAGTCACTGCTTCGACAACCGCCGATTCACTAATATAAAATTCCTGTTCCATTGCTCGAATGAGTTGCTGTGCTTTTGACAGCGAAATGCTGATAACTAAATCTAAATCTTGGGTTGAGCGACTTTCTCCTAACAGGGAACTGGCTACAGACCCACCCACTAAATAGGGAATATTTAAAGTCTCAAATAGAGTTGCCATTCGACTAGCGAGTTCCACAGGATCTTCAATCATAAATTTTTCTTCAAATTCTGTTGCTTTTAATTTTAAAATGGTTAGCCATTCTGAGCCTAAATGCCTTTTAATGAATTCTTGATAAATCTTGGATGAAGAAGCATTAGGATAATGATTTTTAATGGCTATTATCGTTAGTTTGCGAGTAGCTTGATTGAAGTGTCGAAATCTTTGGGTTCTCTGTTGGGGTGTCAGTTGTCGAAGTAGTTGAAACATCAGCACATCTGCATCAATGCTGGTGTCTTCTGATTGAGAGCGGTATGCAGGTGTAACTGCCGAGATGGGAATTTGTGGCATCAGTGATCTGGGTTAGAGTTGAATTTAATACACTATTGCAGGAGAAGAAAACGTTATTGATTCAGAAACATTTTAGAATACCGTTAATTGAGTTTGAGCTAGATTTAAGAAGAAAAAAGCGCAAGTCGTCTATGCCTAGCAATTCCTCATCTTCATTCACAACAGAGCCAGAAAACAGTCTTCGGGAGAAACTGATCCGCTCAATCTGGCTGCACAGGGATAAATACTGTTATTTATTTGAACCCGATGGCTCTTATCGATTATTAAGCACAGATCGCCGAGGTCAGTACACCATCTTACCCGATGGTCGTTCGGTTTTGCTGGCTTGGACAACCGATCCCTTCACTGAAACCTTGTTTGTACAGGCGGATGGCAGTTTGTTCATGAGTGGGAGTGCGTTTATTGAAATTGGAGCGCGAGCGATCGCACCTTCTGAAGCGTCTCTCCTTAACCCAATCCCAGAAGAAAGGGTTGAGCCAGATTCCATGACCTACTGGCTCCCAGAAAATTTCCGCATCTTTATGAATCATCAGGGTATATATGGCACTTCCAGGAGTGAGGGGCTAGAAGCGGAGTCGCGAATTTTACCGACCGTCAATCAGTACAAGGGTGCAGACGGTGGATATGTCGCGTTTTACTCGCGAGATCCAGCTAATGCTGTGTATTCAGTCGGGGGAGGAATTTATGTGCTGGGACAAATCCGGCTCAAGGGTCGATATATCGGCAGAATTTTTCACCCCGAAGGCTACTTAAATCAAGACATTAGTGCGGTGCCAGAATTCAAAGCGTTATGTCGTAAAACGTTTGGCGTTGAAGGATGGGCTGGAGGGGACACCGGAGGCTGGTTTGGTAAGTTTGATTCTAGCCCCGAAACACTACAAACAATAGGAGATCGTCCTAACTCAAAGATTGACACAGCCCCAGTTGTGCATCGACCCTGGAAGTGGGGGGTTACGGTCGGGGCTGACTTTCTCCCCGATTTTATTGGAGTTTTATTGCCTTGGATGGTGGGTTTGATAATATTGCTGAGTCCAACCCTTTTGATTCTCTGGGGTGCTGTAGCGCGATTTGGGTTGACTTGGAGGTTAATGTTGATTCCGGTCGGTGGCATCGTTGGGTTTGTGCTGATGGGGATTGTTGGGGCATATTGGTGCAACTACAACTTCGAGCTTGATGATCATCGAACTGGCCCACCTGAAGCGGGGTCGTTTGCAGGGTTAGGTCGATTAATTATCATATTGATTGTAATGGTTTTATTGGGCTGGATTGGCTCAGGGCTTGGTGCTTGGTTGGTTGCGAGCTATTGGGTAGGTGGCTTCTAATTAACGAATAATGAAAACTCGATTTTTAGCTCGGCTACAACTGACATAATAAAGTTGGTTACACGCTAAGACACTGTTGCGATATTCTCTTAAAAAGTCAAGTTTTTGGTTAGGAAGATGTTGAGCTAAATACAAAAACTGAGTCGCAACTTTTTTAGAGATGTCGTTGCTATCAATTCCGACTTCTCGGAAAGTAGAGCCTTGAGCGTTATGAACCGTTAAAGCCCAACAGTTTCGCAGATCTGCAAAAATTTCACAATGATTATACCAAGCTTTCCAAAGGCTAGGATTAGTTTTAGCGTTTCGTAATAATTTGATATTATCTTTGTGAAACTTTTGAGCATCGTCTTCATGAAGCAGATAGATTTGTCGCAGATCCTCGAAAGCATAAAAACTGCCATTATTCTCGATTTTAACCTTCAGTTTCCAGGCTTTATAACCCGAATAGCGATCTTCTACGACTTCCATCACTTCTACTTCTGTTGAGGTAGGAAGAATAACGGTTTTTCCATCTGGAGCGATCACAGTAGCTTTACTAATAAGTCTTTCTCCCACCACAAATCTAGGTGCATTTTTTCCGTAGAGTTTTGCTCGAATTTTATGGTTCCAGTAAGCAACTCGTTTGTTAGTATAACAAAGAATTCGGAAGCAATCTGGATCTGAAGGAAAAGTTACAGAAAATTTCTTCAGTGCGTATTTGAGAAATCTTTCTTCTCGAACCATGAAAGCTCCATTTTTGCGCTCTAAGTCAAATTTGGAAAAGGGTTTGAAAACGGTTTTGCTTTTAACAGCAGTTCGACAAGCGGTTACAAATTCTAGGAGAGGACTATCTTTTCCTTGGCGAACAACTTCGGTTAAAACAACTTTATTTTCTACATTAAAAGATGGAGATCTTCGCTCATGATTATCCTCGTTAACTGGGGATAATTGAGCGGGATCTCCCATAACGATGAGTTGGCGATTTTTACCAATCAGTAAAGTATTCTGAATTCGGTGTTGAATAATATTCCACAATTCGGTTGTCACCATGCTGCATTCATCGAGAAAAATTGTATCGTATAAATGCAGTAATGAAGGTAAAACTTGTTTGAGGATTTTATGTTGTCCTTGTTTAACAGGAGCTAATCCTAAGAGTTGATGAATGGTCATAAAATCTACTCCCCTAACTTTTTTTTCAGTTGCCATGCGTTGCAAAACTCCTACAGCTTTATTTGTAGGAGCGGTAAATGCAACTCGTTTTCCTGTATTGACAAGCTGTTGAGCAATTAAGTTAATAATCGTTGATTTTCCTGTGCCTGCATATCCAAATAATCCAAAAATTTGTTGAGGACTGTTGAGAAATTGCTCAATTTGTTTTAAGGCTTGATCTTGTTGAGAGGTTAATTGAAAAGAGGGTTGAACCCAATTTTGTGTCATAACGGTTAGGTTTTTGTTGACTACTAATTAGGTTCAGCGTTAGCTGTGAAAAATTTTATAGGTTATTCTGGTTTAGTCAATATTTACTCTAAGGCATCGGGGACTAAATATAGATCAGGTACTAAAATCATGTGATGCCTTCGGTAGGTTCACTTTCCGCATTCGCCCTGCACTGCAAAAATCCTGGTGAATCGGAATTTTCTTCCAACAGTTTGTCGGAAATTCCGACATCGTTCCGACAAGTTTCCGACAGCCTTTCATCGTCTAAAATTCCTTGCTCATAAAGATCTGGAGAGCTTTCATCATCAGAATTCCGACAATTCCGACAATTTTGATCCGAAACGTGATCTACCCCCTGATCAAATAACCTTTCCCCTGAATCGGAAAGACTACTTTCGGCTACTGGAATAACTTTAGGAGTTTCCTCATCCCCCAGTTGGCTAGAGTTATTTTCAAGCTGGGTTGAAAAAAATGTTTTTGGGTCGGAATTGTCGGAATTTTTGACGAGTGACGGTTGGATTGAACTCCGATTCAGTTTTTCATTCACTTGAGGGGTGTCGGAATAGCCGTCGGAATGATTCGGAATTCCGACATTTGCTTGAGAAATCGGAATTGCTCTAATTCGTAAGTCTTTGCCTTTCCCAGATAAAACTGCATATCCATTCTCAGTCAGGGCGGCAAAATCCTGTCGGATTTCCGCAAGGGTGGGTTTCGGTTTGCAACGCTTAAACACAGTATTTTGAACTTGTACCGCCGAGACTTCTATTCCTTTTCTTAAAGCATAGGCGTGAATTAAGGACAATCGGCCAGGGAGAGAATCGGATTGATGGTTATTTGTTTGAATAATACGGAACTGTCCGATACTAAACTTTGCCGCTAAAATAGCTCGTTCTAAAGTTTCGATACCCACCCGCAAAGGGTCAGATTTTTGCTCATATTTTAATTCCATGCAGTGCAACAGCAGTGCTAATCTCAAGGTTTGACTGAGCATTTTGCCCAAATAGGCAAATAATGCCGGATTCTCAAATTCTACCCCCTGTTGATTGCGCCGAACTTCCTCCCACCATCGCTGCCACCGTCGCCGTGCTTGGGGAGTAAAAGATAATAAAATTGGCAGTTGTTCCTCGTGAGAATCATCGGAAGAAGTTGAGAACAGATCCCCATCCTCTTGCATTGCAACTGCTTCATCCCTGCCGATTAAAGATTCATTTTCCTTATTTCTACCTTTACAAAATTCTCGTAATCGCTGATGTAACACCCGCAGATGCTCATATAAATCTTGTAGTTCTTGATTAATTGCAACGACTGAATCTGACCAAACCGCAAAGTTATCGGGACTGGCAGGAACCGCAATTAAAAAGCGACTAATTAGACCATCTCCATCATCAGGATCGCTAAACAAGGTTTTAATTTTGGAAAGTTGAGTTGCACCTGTTAAATTTAAACACAAATCTTTGAGTTCAAAAGAATCTTCTTCATTGGAACGCTCAAATTCGAGATCTGATGGAGAATTCCAAGTTTGTAATAAAATTTGACGGGTATCTCCCCCTTTATCTTTATATTGATCTAATTTTAACAATCGCACTAATTCATCAAAAACCCAAACACAGCCACTCCTCGAAGCTAATTCACTCAATCGCCTTAAAGCTCCTTCTGGAGTTCCAGCTTCAATTAACTTTTTGGGAGGGGGTGGTGGCATGGTGGCTTTAAATACCGTAGGATTGAGTTGACTATTTTTGAGTTCTTCCTTCTCTTCTGATGACTTTTGTTGCCATGCTTCTTCTAAATCCTGTAACTCGGTTTTGAGTTTTTTATATTCTGTTTTACTTTGCCTATAGCGATGTTTAATGGGATCAAAAATAGAGCGCATCGTCTGACTTTTTCCACCTGATGCCAAGGCAATAACCATTGTCCAAAAAATAGGGTATTCTATCCAACTATCAGCTACCGTTGCACCTTGTTTACCAACAATGCCAATATGTCCGCCCATTTCACTACCACAAGCTGTTAAGAGATATTGATAAAGATAAGCCGGATCAAGTCGGTCAGAATCGGCTTTTGTTAATAAAGCTTGGGCGAGAGGAGCGGGTAAAATTTGGGTAATATCAAGTTTTTGTTGACGGTAATTGAGGAGTTTATTCAGTTCGCGGGCATCTTCTGTACGTCTTTCTTGATTACCAATATAAGTTTCAATCTCAACGGCTAACTGTTTAACGCCCCTGAGCGGATAGCCTTTCGTTGATGAGAGTTCAACAAAAGCAGCACTTTGTTGAGGAGGGTTATTGTCACTTGTTAAAATAGTCGTAACTTGATCATATAAAGACGGGGTGTTATTTAAAGTGCGATCGCCTGAATGATTAGAAAGATCGGACATACTATTATTGTTGTTATGCCCATTTTTAGTACGGATTATTTGAGGTGAATTTAGATGAAAAGTATGACTCCCATTAAACAGCGATTGCCCTCGAAATGGTGAACTCCAGCCATCTTGTTTTGCCATCAATGCTAGAGTCCCAATTCCTACTCCACTTTTGTTAAAAGATTTCCATTTCTTATCGCATTCTCCAGGTTTATATTTAGAAGATTGGCGACTCCAACTTTCCCACTCATGGAGTAAAGACTCATCAATGGATTTAAGTATCATACCAACGCTACACCAGTCCTCGTAATGATCAGCCCGACTTGGGGATAACGCGGCTAGATAAGACAAAGCCCAATCTGCATCAGTCCATTGCAGTTGAGAGTTGTTTGAAGTTGAGGAATAATAGATGTTAACTTCATTGTGAAGGGGATATGGCTTTGCTGCGGTAGCAGGTTCTGTCTCCTCTTGAAGCATTGCTTCTATGAGCCACAAAGGAGCGATGGCAATTGCAATTTCATCAGGAGCGCAACCGCTCACCCAAACATACTCTCCCGTTGTGGGGTGAACACTCGGAGGTAAAACAGATTGCAAACCAACCCAGCGCAATTCAAGCTGTTCGTCTTTGCCATCATCCCCTCTAACGACCGTCGGAAATTTGCGAGTTCGCAGTGATTGAGCATACTGTTGCGGGACTAAAAATAAGTATTGACAACGCCCAGGGCGACCCGAAGTAAACGCAACCGTTGCGGGTAAAGATTCTCCGCCAGAGAGTTCGAGAATTTTTGCTCTGGCACTGGCGCCATCTTGGTCGAGAGCCATTAAATAATAAGTGTTTCCTGCCAGTTCAACAGGTGTCCCTGTAATCAGCCCATAACCTTTGGGATAACATTGGTACTGAGTGCCATCGGCTTTATCCACCTTCCAGCCCTGAATAATGGCTGTTTTCATTTGATCAGGGGTTAAGGGATTTTGCTGCCAACCGATGCCTTGGGGAACTTTTTTCCCATCGAGTAAACACAATGACCAATTGGGGGGAATGCGGGATAGCCCTTGATGAAGACGGGCTTTGAGGTCATTTTGGAAATGGGAATTACTCATGATGCGCCCCTTCAATATTCAAATTTAAGTTTTCACAACAAATAACAGCACTTTTTCTTTGTTTCGTTTGGATACAGATGTCAGTCACGTTTGCTCCCACAGTAAAAGGGTTTTTTAAGGAGCCAAAGTTTCCAGCTAAAATATCCCAGATGGATAACATCTTGGGATGTACCTATTGCATCAGAGCTTCTGATTCTGTATGATGAAGCTACTGCTGATTGCCCAAACATTGGCATGGCAATAGTTTCTATTGCTGAAAAAGATTGGCATAGGTTTACTGCTCATTGCCTGGACATTGGCATGAGAGCAAGGACTACAGGCATCGGTGATGACTGTAAAAATGCCCTAATTGTTGAATGGATAAAAAGCAACAGTAAAGGAAAAACTTAGAATGGGGATTCTTAAGTTGTTTTTCTGATTAACTGTTGGCTTTAAATTTGATCCAAGCCTCACTGATAATTTTATTCAAAGTCTCAGTGAGGCAAAATTCTCTAAATAAGTAGAAGGCTAAAGCAGCTTATTTGAACTGGGTTCAGCGTTACTGATTAGAAAATTCTTCACTTACTAATCATATAATTGATAAAAGTTTTTATCAAGTTAAGAATTGTTACGGCTCAGGTCAATAGATTTACCGAAAATTTTGGGTTTAAAGCCCCGTCGTTCCACGACGGATTTTTATTCCAAATTAGTGTGTATAATTAAAAAAGAGATTTAGAAACAGAAATGAAAGCCAGATATCGATTCAGATGCTATCCAACACCCTCCCAGAAATTGGCATTAGCCAAGTTATTTGGGTGTGTGCGGGTAGTGTGGAATGATGCTCTGGCTTTCTGTGTTTCTGAATACAAAGGAGGTAAGAAGAAACCCAAGAATTCTGAACTGCAAAAACAATTCATCACTCAAGCCAAGAAGCTAGAAGAACGGGAGTGGTTATCGGAAGTTTCCTCTGTCCCACTGCAACAATCTCTCAATGATTTAGAGCAAGCCTACTCAAACTTTTTCGCATCCTGTAAAGGAAATCGGAAAGGTCAGCGAGTTAAACCACCCAAGTTTAAGAAGCGAAAATCCAAACAATCCGCTCGATTCGTCAAGACTGGATTTTCAATCAAAGGCAAGAAAGTTTATCTTGCCAAAGTGGGAAATTTAGAGGTTGTTTGGTCAAGAGAACTCCCATCTGAAGCCAGTTCAGTCACCCTTATTAAAGACAGTGCTGACCGTTATTTTCTGAGCTTTGTTGTAGAAATCAAACTCCAAATCCTACCGGAATCTGAAAACTCAGTCGGGATTGATTTAGGGATTAAAACTTTTGCGACATTAAGTAACGGTCAAAAAATAGAAGCTTCCAAACCCTTGAAGAAAAGGATTCAGAAGCTTCGTAAATTTGCCAAACAGTTATCTCGAAAAACCAAAGGGTCAAAACGTCGTGAGAAAGCGAGAAAGCGGTTAGCTAAACTTCACGCTAAATTATCAGACACCCGAACGGATTTCCTGCACAAGTTGTCAACTCAGATCATTCGTGAAAACCAAGCGATTGTCTTAGAAGATCTAAATGTGTCAGGACTGGTTAAAAACCGGAAATTATCAAGAGCAATTTCAGATTTAGGGTGGAGAACATTCAGAACGTTCCTTGAATCTAAATCAGAAAAGTATGGGAGAGATTTCCGAGTTATCAATCGATGGGAGCCGACTTCACAACAATGCTCTTGTTGTGGATTTAAAATTGGAAAATTAGACCTTTCAATTCGAGAATGGATTTGTTTGAACTGCGGTGAATCTCATGATAGAGATGTTAATGCCGCAAATAATATATTAGTCGCTGGAGGACTTCCAGAGACTTTAAACGGACGTGGAGACAAGCAGAAGACCACCAATACTGGTGGCAGCAGTCAGCGAGGCGTCAACCCGCCAGAATTTCAACAATTATCAATATTTGATTTGTTGAAATAGATGGAATCCCCGTGCGTTCACGCCGGGGCGGATGTCAATTCTGCTGGCACATTCCCTTATAAGTGGGGAATGTGCTATAATGGAAAATATGTCAACCTATCCGATAGTCGATATAAGGCTGTAAAGCGCATTAACGTTGCTTGATTGCTTCATTCAATCGGTTGTTAACTTTTGGTTGCCTGGGAACTGGAATGTCAGCAAAACTAGAAGAAAACCTAGCATTAGATATCCGAATCCACAAACGCATTGGTCAGTTGATAGAGGCGTTAGTGGAAGATGAGCGTGTGGGTAGTTCGAGAGAGTTAGGAAGACTCACCGGAGTTTCTTTCAATACGCTAGTTAACTGGTGTGAAGGAAAATCTGACCCCAGATTGCAAAAGCTCATGCAGTTTGCTTATGCGATTGGTTGGTCAATGACAGAACTCATGCAGTATGCGGAAGGGGATGAAGATCCCTATGAAGCGATCGCGCGTAAAAAAAAAGTCCAACACCAACAGTACCAGAAAGCATCTTAACGACAGAAACTGAGAACGATCAACTGCTGGAATATTTAACAACAACATTCACTCCAGAACAGATTCAAAAACGTGAATTATTTTTACAATACAATCAACCTGATTTATTACCCCATCTTAGCTCTCGCAAGAAGCTTTTTGTCTTATTGATAGACAGTATGGCAATTCAGAATATTTCAGAAGTTGAAGTTTTGCAGAAAACAACGATTCCCAAAAAATTGTGGGAAAAAATCCGACATTTAGACATGAATTTTAATTTTTCTCGCTCCAACTTAGAACAGCTTGCTTCTTATCTTTTTCAAGTAGAAACTTGGGAAGAATTAAGACCTGTTTTTAAATTACCTTATAGCTCTTACCAAAACAACATAAGCCAACTCATTGAAGATTTACAATTTAACTCTTCAACACAACAGAACTTACCAGGTGTTGCTTAATTAGTTTTGAGAACTTTAAGGTACGATATTCTTCCCTATAGCTCTATCAAATTTATAGCTTCTCAAGCCCCAATTTTCCCAAGGAAATAAGAATCGGCATAGACAGTTGAGTTTTGGCTGATGCTTCAGGAATTCCCATGCCATTTCTGACCAACGTTAGAAACTCTCGAACTTTGAAAACAACCGGATCTGTGGCAGGGGTATAACCTTTTTGAATAGCAATCTTTAAACCTTGTTCAATATCTTGGAGTGTAGCAACACGCTGATGATCTACAAACACTGTCGATTCCTGCCCTAGTGTACCCGTAGTCATCGCAATTCCATTACTGGTTGGCTGTCCTGAATGGGGAATAATATTAAACAAATAGAGACGTTCAATCCCTTGACTAGAGCGAGTTTTAATGACAAGATTAGTAATAGAAGTAGTAGTTGCCCCTGGAAAATTTAAGGGTTGAATGGGTTGAACTAATACCATCCGAGCTTGATTACTTTTTAATTCTATATCAGTATTAAAAACCGCTTTAGAAGGGTCAGCTAATCGAATATAAGTAACAATTTCATCGGTTTGGCTAAAGTCAATCACGCTAAAGCGACCTGGCCAGACGGGGAGATTCGTGGTTGTACGAGTTGCCGTATCCCGATTCATCGGTTGTAAAGCTGGATTTTGAGCAGAACTGTGGGAAGATAAACTGGTGATCAGAATTATTGAGAGAACAGGAGAAAGTACAATTAGACCCATCTTTTGAAGAAGTTTTTTCATGATGCAATAACCTCGAATTAAATTCAGTAATTAATTGACTGTAATAAAAGCATTAACAAAAATTGAAACTTCCGTTCCTTCTGGTACAATTGCCACATTACCTCGCTTCATCAGTTCTTCTAACGTTTGATCTGAACGTTCACGTAAACGTTGAGCCGTGGGTGTAAAGAAACCTTCCAAAGCGGCGGCTAAAATATTAGGTTGAGCGCGTCCGGTAAGAGTTTCCACACTGCTACTTCCCAATAGTCCACTGTGTTGACTTAATGTGCGTTGAGTGGGTTGATTAATAATTTGTCCAACCCGTCCTAAACTACTTAATACACCAACTAAAATATCGGTTTTAGCAATTGCAGAACCCCGCTCAAATAATCCTTGAGCAATCAACGGTTTGTTATTTGAACCTCGAATCAATAAGCTTTCTTCAGGGATAGGCATCTGCTGAATATTTCCTGTAGAATCGGGATAAACAATTGCGACAGCACTTTGAGAAACCAAGCGATTACCAGGCGTAACATTATCAACTTCGGTAATTAAAATAGTTCCGGTGGGTAAAGCGATCGCCCCATCAGTAGCTAACAAATCCTCAGTTAATTCTACTGCAAATCTTCCCGCCGTTGGGCTTTGGTTTGTTTCATCCCAAATCATCGGCACAATCACTTTTCCCTTAACAGATGAACCAATTGCAATCTGTTTAGGAGAAGTATAGTCAGTTCCGTTTTCGTCAACTATTGTGCGGTTAAGAATACCGATTTCTCCGGCACTCATTTCATCAACCCTTGAAGTAGAAGTTAAACGTTCTGGGCTAAGATTACCAATAACAACCGTTTTGATTTCTTGATGTTGTTCAGATTGTTTTGGAGAAGGGATGGTGGGTGAACTAATCTGCATAAATTGTTCAGTTTGAGGAATAGATGTTGGCGTTGCTACGGCCGTTGTCATCCCAAAAGGCGGAGGTGTAATGGAATTGCGGGCGATAGCTGGATAGTCTGTAACATCGGCTTGGCTTTGTCCTAAAGACGCTAACTCCGCCCAGCGTTGATAGGGGTCTACTTCTTCTAATGGGGGATTTGAAGGGCGAGATGCTACGGTCGGTGCGGGGGGTGGTGCAGGACGAGGAACAGGTGCAGGAGGCACAGGGGGAGGAACAACTTGTACTGTTCTGGGTCTGGGTGGTGGTGCCGCTTGAACAGGTCTTACAGGTTGGGGGGTTGCAGCATTAGATGCAGGTGTGGGCTTGGGTTTAGAAGGTGGCGCTGCATTTGAAGTAGGCGGTTTTTTAGGTGTTGGAGATTGAGCGTTTAGGGTTCGTTGCTGATCTTGAAAAGCTAATTGACTTTTCAGTTCGCCTGATTCATCTTTAGGGGAAAATGTTGTTACTTCGGGTTTTGAGGTTTTCGGTTGTTTAGCAACGGGTTTAGGAGCAAAGAAGATAAACCATAAAAAGCCAAAAAAGCCTAAAACCAAACCTGTAGCCGTCAAAACAGAAAACATCCGAACAGATGGTTTTTGAGAAAGCTCTCGACTTTCTACTGGTTCATCATCCTGTTTAATCCTGTATTCAGAAGCTAACAATTCTAAAGCATCTTGATCATAGCCCGCTAATAGCCTTTCTTCATCAGGGCTAAGTTCATCCATTGTTTCTGAAAAGCTATAGATTGATGTTTTAGAGGAATTTTGCTGCTTTAAATTAAACCTAGTTAATCCTTCTTCAATCGTATCAGGTTCAGACTTAAAATCAGGTTGATGTTGAAAACCATTATGACTCATGATTTTGACCTCACTTTATTGGGGATTGAATTCAGTAATCTTATTAATCTCTAACCCCGCAGAGCGGATTTCATAAACTTTTTGCTCAAATGCAGGCGCTTGATCGCCTAATGGCGCCGTTTGAATCTCAACGGCTTTAATTCTAAAGGTTCGATTGAACGGAATTCTTTCATCTTTTCCTAAACTCCGATCAACAATTAACCGAGTGGCAATCATATCAACTTCCCATTCTCCAGGGCGAATTTCTCTGGGCTCAGAAAGAAACGAAATAATAATCGTCGAGCGGACTTGACCCGAAAAAACGGTACTCGGAACCAATTCAGCAATTTTATCAAGAGAAGCCTTGCCAAATTCAGGTTCCATTAATAAAGAAGCAAAGTAGGTACTGGTTGGAACTCGTTTTGAATTGACTTTGATCCCTGAGTCAGTTTCATTCGTACCCGGAAGTTTACTATCCCAATTAAAGGTTAATTCAGCCCAAGTCTTGATGAAATTTTGGATAACTGATGGATAGCGAAATTGTTGGTCTCGTTCAGAAATATAATAAGTTTGACCGTTGATGAGTTGAACTTGAGTTGTTCTTAAACTAGCCAATGAATTCATACGGGAGGCAATAAACAAATGTAGAATTAGCGTGACAAAATTGATAGCTGTTAAAATCACAAAACACAAGGCAAGCCAATTTTTAGCTTCGGGAAGTAGTGCAGGTTGTGTTAATTTTTGAAGCTTCATATTATCTGAATCCTTTGTAAATAATCAGATTACTTGCGGCACCAAGCGCATTGCTGAATAAATCGACCAATTGTTTAGCATGACCCGCAATGCCGTTGTATAAAGCAATTCCTCCTCCCCCGGCGATGAGAAGAGCTAATGCAGGGGCAAAAATACTGATGAAGAACAGGAAAGCAACATCACTAGCCAGTTCTGCTCCTGAGTTGACCAGAACAACGGCAGCCAGTCCAACGATAATGTTGTAGCCAAGCTGGACACCAAATAAACTGAGAAAACCTGTTGTCCAAGCCCAAATCGGACGACCTTGCAGAGGCAGAAGAGACAACCCCATTGCGATGGGAGCAAATAAACCAGTCAGCAGTAAAGCCGCTTCAAGAACGTTGACGAAGGCCCACTGAATGCTGTACAGAATAAATCGAAGAATGGGTATGGCTTTTTCTCGAAACACTGAACCTGGGTCAGTGACGAAAGTAACGGCATCTTCAGCAGCACCGAATAAAGTACGATTCCAAAGCATTTGTCCAAAGGTTCGCAATGCTTGTAAAGGAACAGAACCCGCCGCTTGTCTTTCAGCTTCATCAACAATTTTTTGCGCCGCTTCGCGTTTAGAATTCCAACAGGTTACAAGTTCTTCACCGACTTGATTTCGACATTCACTATAGAGATTTTCAAGCTGCTGTTTACCAATACTGCTCAGGGTAACGTTAGTAATTGCATCTCTAAAAGTGAGTTCTCCCAATTGAGCTTCCAAAACGCTTTGCACTTGTTGATAAGCAAAGCTGCGGCTAACGATGACGGTATTGGCTAGTAATCGACCATTAGCGCCCAAAAAGAGCATCATGACCAGGGGCCAAACAAACAATGAGGCAAGTTCTGACCAAGATTGTTTTTCGATAATATCCTTACCACTGGTGAGGGTGAGGAACAAAATACTGATGGCGGCTAAGGTAATTCCCAAGGATACTAAACCGACCCACAATCCTGAAGCAATGGGGTCAATTGTCCCAATCCAAACTTTATCCCAGGATTCGGAAGTGGCCCTAGCTAAATTGATCGATTCACTAACAATATCTAATGCTGATCCTTCCCCACCACTCGTCGGGGATGTTATTTGTCCTAAAAGTTGCATCATGGGTTTGACCGGATAAGAAGAGTGCGAAGTGCGGAGTGCAGGGTGCGGAGTGCAAGAAGAGAGAGTGCGGGGTGCAGGGTGCGGAGTACGGAGTGCCTCAAAAGTGCGGAGTAAGGAGTGCGGGGTGCTGTGTGCAATAAAAGTGTGGGGTGCGGAGTATGGGTTTAATAAGAACAATTCAAGTAACAACACTTCGGACAGTTTGCGATCGCCTTCGGCTGGGCGGAGCATCGTCGCCAACAGTGGAATAAGGGTTTCAGGCTTTCGTTTAGCCTTGATCGCTAACGATAGAATAAGGATTCTAGGCTTTTACTCAAAAACTGTCCGGGGTATTGCAACCCACTCTTGACGCACTCCGCACTCTCCACCCCGCACTCCGCACTCTTATCGCACTCCGCACTCTTACTGCACTCTATCTAATCAGTGTTGTCGTCGTGGATTGTTTGTCCGAGATAACCCCCTCCTGGCAACATGAGCATTCCCGCTTGGGAGCTTGCTTGATTGCCGGATGTAATACTGCCTCGGCGATCGCTCGTATTGATAGCAGATATTTCCTGAGCCGCTTGGGATAGTAATACGTTGTTAATTGCCCGATCTGTACGAGCTTGTTGAGCTTCTTGCAAAACTCGGGCATTAACTTGAGCGTTGAGTGCTGTTTGCTGAGAGAGGTTTTGCAGAATATGTTGGCTCACATCGAGGCTTTGCGATTCTTCACCGAGTTGAACATTCTGGGTTGTATCTTGCTCTGTAGCTTGTAAAACTGAGCGACTTTGAGCTTGAGCCTCTTCACTCAAGGTTGAACCATCTGCAATGCCTATCGCAGTATTGCGTTGAGCTTGTCTATCAAGTTCAGACATGATTGCAGTGGAACCTTGGCTATCGGATAAGCCTAATTTGTTCTCCAATTGATCTGAAAGTTGTGTTCCTTCATAGCGGGAGGTTGGCGCGTTTAAAATTTCGCGACTAACTTGACTTAAATCGGGAATTTTAATCGCTCCCAAGGACGAAGACAGCAGTTCATTCAGTGTGCCAAATAAGTCGTTTTGTACAAAGCCACGCACATCACCAATAAACTGATCAACTTCCTTAATCACGTTTTCAATGGGTGCGAAGAAATCACCCGAAGTTGATGACGTTTGCACCACAGAAGTTTGAGTGGGTTTTGCAACAGGAGGGGTCGTTTGAGCCCAGGTGGGTTGGTTTGAGCTTATTAAACTTAAACTCAGTCCCAACACAATTGCAGTTTTTACGGCTACTGGTTTTGTAATCAATAGAATTTGAGATTTCATAAACTTTACCTACCGATAGGTGACAAGTGTTTTGGAAGGGGTAGTGTCCGGTGTAGATGCAGATGGGGATGAAGCTTTTTCAGAGTCACCCCGTCCGATGGAGTCAAAACCTTTTCCATCTTTGAGGGCTGCAACATAGTCTTGAGTGAATTGTTTTAAAGCTTGGAGTCGCCCTTTGAGGGTAGATGGGTACTGAGCAAAAAGGCGATCGCGAGCTTTTTTTTCTTGTAAATTATTAGCAATAGAAGCCAGCATCATCTCCGCCGGATAAAATCGAGTTCGCCAAAACCGACCCCCTTTTTCAACTAACCAACAGGAATAAAGGTCAGAAACTCTGGGTAAGAAAGCTTCTGTTGCATTTTGGCTGATGAGTCGGGGGTCATAACCGAGATACTTTTGAGCCGCGACAACGCCTGTATTCGTGATTCTTCCCGTAATTTTGTAGACCATATTTTGCATAATTTGAGCCCCTACTGAACACTCACAAATTGCATCAAAATCTTGGCTTAATAGCACAACGGCTATGCCATCTTTTCGCCCCGTTGCACAAAGTTCGCCCACAACAGATGCAAATCCATCTTTCTTTAACAACACGCTCAACTCATCCCCTAAAAACAAACTTTTTGGATGAGAAAGCGCGTTCCGAATACAGGCGGTATGGGCATTAATCGCCATCAAATAAGCATCTTGTTCATTTGATAAACCCGATAGGGCGAAGAACTTAACCGCAGGTTCTGGGGAAAAGGTACTGGGTCGGCCAATGGCTTTTCCTAAACGGGATGTTAATAACGCATTACCTTGACTTAGGATTTGATTAATTGCCAATTTGTCAAGATCTTCAAAGGATTTGAGATTCAGTCTTTCTTTGCTACAAAACCTCAATAAATCTTGGAAAGTTGGCATTTGTTGCCATTGAGAAGATTGCCAACCGTTTTCAAATGCTTGATTGTAACGAGCTACAATTTCGGGATCTTTGAGGTAGAAATCAAGCATTCGTAATAGAATAGAATCAACTCGTTGGGCTAAGTGGGGATTATGGATTTTTCCCATTGCGATCGCCACTAATGCTTTACGAATAAATTCTTTCCAAGATTCCATCCGCCGTTCTCGTTCCGCTTTAGGAAACTTTCTTAAATCGGGAGGTTCTAATAAATTACTTGACCCTTCGCTGATATCATAATAAGCGCCTTGCTCCCCTAAAAGTTCAATAGCAGTTTTGAAAGTGCTGTTACCGCCACTGCTAATATCCATCCCCACAACAGGAATATTATTTGCTAAAGCTTCTGTGGCAAATCGCCATCCTAAAACGCTTTTTCCAGAACCCGATTCTCCCAGAATTAAAGCTCGACTAATTTGATTGTAAAACAAATCAATAAAAATCGGTTTTCCGCCTCGTTCCGTTAATAATTCAACTCCTTTTTGATCAATATCACGGGGAACTGTTAATGGTAGAATTCCGGCTATCGTTTCAGTATCTAACGTCAAACGTCTTTCGCTTAACCATGAGCCACTATGAAGCAACCATTTAAACGTAATGGGAAGGCATTGCAACCAAATTTCCCAAGCAATATTACGTTCACGAATCACTTTAGCAGTTCCAAAACTATTAGAAAGAGCGTTGCAAGCTTGGTTTAATTCTTCAGCCGTATTTCTGTATACTAAAAAGGCAACGGCTGTATTTAAAGGAATCGCACCTTTATAAAGTCGATGTTGGGCATCAAAAGACTCCTCTTGCTTAATTTCAGCACCGATATCTCGTCCCTGTCCTTTCGTTACGGCTCTAATACTCGCAGTTTTTGCACCTTTTGCTTGTCGAGCTAAGTTGTCTTGAATTAACAAAGGATTTCCGACACTAATTTCAACCCATGCTTCTGTATCATGGACAGAGGTAGAAGACATGATTTGCCACATCCATTTTAATTGTTGCCTTGTGTTTGTCCAACCCATCGGGGAATCGTACATCGTCAGTACACCACATTCTTTACCCTTACCTGTTAAATAAACACGGTTGTTACTGCGACGATGCTCAGGACAAGAAGAACGACCTTGTATTCCTTCAATTAAAACTGTACAAATGTGTTTTCCTGTGGTTTTAATTTCGTTGAGATGATATCCAGTTGCAGTTTCTTCTAAACGAATCACTTGGGGAATAGAAGGAGCCTGACCTGGGTTTAATCGGTTCCAAAGCCACTGCCAAACTTCAACTGTATTCAAAGGATTAATGTCTAATCCAATCTTAGTATTTAAGAGAACTTCCCACCGCAGAAATCCTTCTTCAAAGGCACTGAGCAACAGCTTAGTATAAAACTGTTCTTTGTAGATTCTGGTGTTACCTGTTAAGGTTCCTAACAGTTGATCAACTACAGATTTAACACCATTAATCGCTTTACCCAGGAAGTCTGTAGAAGTTGGTGTATCTCCATTAATTGTCCAAGTACAAAATGCAATTTGTTCCCAATTTTGTCGGGTTCCTTGATAAGCTGCTACGCAGCTTGATTGTATAATAAAAGATTAAGTATTTTTAGGAATATAACCCCCAATGCCAGCCAAAAATCATCTGTCTAAAGAGCAAAAAAGAAAATTACTTAAAGAAATGAATGAAAATGAAAATGCTCAAATTAGAGAAAGAATATTAATTTTAT
>NZ_JACJSC010000043.1 GCF_014697575.1 Planktothrix sp. FACHB-1365
ATAAAATTAATATTCTTTCTCTAATTTGAGCATTTTCATTTTCATTCATTTCTTTAAGTAATTTTCTTTTTTGCTCTTTAGACAGATGATTTTTGGCTGGCATTGGGGGTTATATTCCTAAAAATACTTAATCTTTTATTATACAATCAAGCTGCGTAGCAGCTTATAATCTTGAAGTGTTTGAAAATATTTTTTATCAGTTGCATGATTCACTAAACTGGTTAAGCTCATCGTATAGACTCTCTCCTTTCGGCATTTTTCCGATCAAAAGCAATCCATTCATCTTTTGTCATCCGGCGAACATTTTGTATCCGTTGAAATGCCCAATTATTGTATTCCATATTCAGATCACAGCCCATCCACTGTCGATTGAGTTGTTCTGCAACCACGAGCGTTGTTCCTGAACCTGAAAATGGATCAATCACTAAATCTCCTTCATTGGAAGACGCAAGAACTAACTTTCTTAATAGCTCTTCAGGTTTTTGTGTAGGGTGAGGTGTTGTTTCACCCATGCCATTACAAGTAGTAGGAATCTCGATTACATCTTTAGGTTTTGCACCTTTAGGATTAGGTGTCCAATTATCACGTTTCTTCTTTGCTCCTTTTCCGTAAGCACTCGTTTCTGCTTGTGGGTGAGAGGGATATTTCAACGTATGTGCGCCATAGGGAATTCGTACATCATCGATGTTAAGTTTAACTGGATTAGATTTACGAAAATGAATAATACTTTCATGGGAACGTCCCCAATCACGACCTAAATTTGCTTTATTCTTGTAATGCCAAATTAACCAACGGCAACTTTTGAAATACTTTGATGCTGGATGCTTTAGATCCGCTAAGATTTCAGAAAAACCACAAATGTAGAGAGAACCCGTTGATTTCAAAATACGGGAAACTTCACTGATCCATTGAAGCGACCAATCAATGTACTGCTCTTGATTCTCGAAATTATCCCAGTCAGCTTTCTTAATGTTGTAGGGCGGATCAGCAAAAACTAAATCAATACTCTCAGAATCAAGGGATTTAAGCCAATCAATGGAATCACCTTGATAAAGTTGCCCATGAGGGTGTGAATATTGCAGTTGAAATGCTGTAGTTAAAGGTTTTGATGCTGGCTTCGTAATTCGCTGTGTTTCAACAATTTCTAGGGAAATTTGCGTCATACCTATAGGCTGATCAGAACTGACCAATGTTAGTTATTCCTCGCTATTCTGCTAACAACTAGGAACTGATTATCGAAAATTTTGGGTTTAAAACCCCTAAGTTCCACTTAGGCTTTTTATTCTATTCTAGTTTAGGGTATACTAAAGAAGTGATCGTGAGCAACAAAAACAATGAAACTAAGGTATCAATATAGAATCTACCCAACAGACCAACAAAAGAGGCTAATGTCTCAATTGTTTGGTTGTTGTCGGGTAGTTTTTAACGATGCCTTGGCTTACTGTCAAGAACAATACCGTGCGGGTAACAAAAAACCTTCTAGCAGTGAACTCTCTAAAAGACTTACAGAACTCAAGAAAACCGAGGAAAAAGAATGGTTAACAGAAGTTTCCTCTGTTCCCTTGCAACAATCTTTGAGAGATTTGGAGCAATCTTACTGCAACTTTTTCAAATCCTGCAAAGGGCAGAGAAAAGGCAAGAAAGTTAAACCACCCAGATTCAAGAAACGTAAATGCAAGCAATCAGCTAGATTTACCGATAATGGGTTTAAAATCTATCCTGACTCTAATTACATTCACTTGGCTAAAATTGGTGATATCAAAGTAATCTGGAGTAGAGAATTACCCGCAGTTCCTTCTAGTGTTACCCTAATCAAAGATAGTGCTGATAGATATTTTGTCAGCTTTGTGGTTGAGTTTAACCCCAAACAATTACCTGAAAACCAAAATTCCGTAGGAATTGATTTAGGAATCACAGATTTTGCTACATTAAGCAACGGTGAGAAAATTAAATCTCCCCAACCTTTAAAGAAACAATTAAACCGTTTAAGGAAATTACAGCGTAATTTGTCAAGGAAACAAAAGGGTAGTAAAAGAAGGGCAGTTGCTAGAAAGAAATTAGCCAAACTTCACGCTAAAATTTCTGATACCCGAAATGATTTTTTACACAAACTGTCAACTAAGATTATTCGTGAAAATCAAACAATAGTCTTAGAAGATTTGAATGTGTCAGGGAGTGCGATTCGTTTCCGTCCAAATGGATAGCCAAAAGCTTGAAGTGTAAACGGAGCAAGGTTATCAGCTTTTCGTATTAGCTGAGAATCAGAACCTTGACAACTTAGCAGCCATGTAGGTGAGAGTCTAGTCGAGCGAAAGCCGAGACAACTAGAGGCAAAAGCCAGAATCTCAAGTCCCACCACCCAGGTGCAGGGTTGAAAGCGCTACCCACGCCCAACGAACTAGCAATTCGTTGAGTAATTCGTGCAAGGGGTAGTCAAAGTGGAGGTAATCAAGGAACCTACCTTGAAATCCCTCCCAGCAAGAATCCATGAGCAGCGCACAGCGAAGATGCTATTAACCATCGTGAACATTAACCAGTGTAATTAGGTTGTTACCCAAAAGGGTTAACACTGGGAGAGACAAAAAGTCCAAGGCTAGGGAGTTGGCGTTTTTCCTACCGACCAACAAGCACTTCCCATAAACCCGGTGGAAAGCATCGCTCTAAAGGTTCAAACAAATGATTGCTAGGAACGAATTAACCCATCTATGTCTCTCAGGAAGGTCGATGCCTGAGTAGGGAGCCAACCACATGACATAGGTAGGAGGGATTGAATCAGAAGCTAATGCCCTCTTGTAACGAGGGGGATATGCAGACAGATTCACAATGATTTGGAAGATAGAGTTGTAAGTCAGAGTACAAATGTCTAAAACAGAGTCAATTAAGACAACTGTGGAATGGAAGACAACCAACTGGCGCAAGCTGGAACGGGTAGTCTTTAAGCTCCAAAAGCGAATCTATCAAGCTTCTCAACGTGGAGACGTTAAGGCAGTCCGCAAGCTTCAGAAAACGTTAGTAGCAATACACGCCAGCATTTGTAAAAAACCAAAGTATGTACTAGATGCTGACATTTCCAAATGCTTCGACCGCATTAACCATGATGCACTACTGCACAAACTAAATACATTCCCCACCATGAGACGACTTATTAAGTCCTGGTTAAAAGCGGTGGTGGTGGATTGGAGCGGATACGCTAACCGCAAACAAAAGAAAGAAACCAATCCTACACTTGAGGGAACGCCACAAGGGGGAGTAATTTCCCCACTACTGGCTAACATAGCCCTTCACGGCCTAGAAAATCGCCTACTACAGTATGTGGAAACCCTAGACCTTCGTAGTCCAGGTGGATACAAACTGTCGAAACAATGGAGACGTAGCACCCTTGGGGTAATACGTTACGCAGATGACTTCGTAGTTTTACACGAAGATAAAGCCGTTGTCCAAAAGTGTATGCAAATCACAGCAGAATGGCTAAGGAGTATGGGTTTAGAATTGAAACCCGAAAAGACCCGTCTTTCACACACCCTGATTGAAGAAGGAGGCAAAGTAGGGTTCGACTTCCTTGGATTTACCATTAGACAATTCAAAGTAGGAAAGTATGTGGTTAAGCAAGGGTTTCAAACTATCATCACCCCATCCAAAGAGTCGCTCAAGGCACATACTCAAAAGATAGGAACCATCATTGAAGAACACAAGAGTCTTCCAAAAGAAGCTCTCATCTCCAAACTCAACCCAGTAATTAGGGGATGGTGCAACTATCACAAAAGCCAATGTAGCAAACTAACGTTTTCAAAGGCAGATAACATCACCTATCAGCAAATGAAACTGGATGCAAGTTCAATCTTTAACTACACTGTTGATTTGCAAAGGTATAGAGAACTTATTGAAGGCAAGCAATCTTCAATCTTGCAATTAGGATGTCTTTTTATCTCAATTAAAACGATACATGATTTAGCTCTGGAAGCAGCTATCTATAGTAGAACTAAGCAAACATTAGACTCGTTTACATTGGATTCGCTTGTTAAATCTATAAATGTGTACCAGAGTTCTTTATCTTCATTTTTTGTTTTTGATCTCATGATGAAGGGGGTAGGCTGTTCATGCCAAGAGTTTATTGATTTAGTGCGTGATGGCAAAAATACAGGTATGGCAAATACGCTAGAATTTTTGCCACCAAAATATTCTATAAAACTAACAATTACTGCTGGTGCTGAGGACTAACAGTTGCTTTGATTTTTAGGGTTAATTATTATAACCTACCTCCTAATTGAGATATGAACACACTCCATCAAACTCACGTTATTATTAATTTAGACACCTTGAGTTAATAAAAGGATTGATATGAGTGACGATAACGAAGAGGATTACTTGAATATACGGTACGATGAAACAACTAAAGAATGGGTGGCTGAGTTTGAGAGTGTAACTTCAGATGGTACGAGGATGCCTAGGGCAATAATTTGTAAAACACAGGAGCAGTTAATCAAACAGGTGGGAAGGGTAATAGCAGCCAAGTATAAGTATAAAACGATTGAGTAGCTACCTTTTTTATTCAGAAATTCTCTAGTTTTTTAAGGTTCTGCGATGCGCGAGCAGGCGCGGAAGCGCGCCATCGCTTAACTCCATCTTTAATTTAATCTTGCATTACCTCTGATGCGGAATAGGCGATTAAGGATGCAATAGGGAATTGTTTTTAAGTTCCACTAAACAGTCTTCTAAAGACAAACCCCGTTTGATTTCCCACCATTGCCCCGTATGTCTCATGTAGGCAATATTAAAACAATCTGGCTCAACATATTCTAAACGGGCAGACCGGGACTCAAAAGATGGGGAAATCGCCATCGGACTCGGACAATTATAAGTTGAGCAAAGGTAAAAATAGTTGCGATACCACTTACAAAAGATGTCCACTCGATAGTTTAAATTAGAGTTGGTGGGTGGAGACTCGATATATTTGGGCTTGAATTCTGTTTCAATTAACTCATTGCACTTTTGTTCAACTAATTGTTTCTCGCTCTCAGGAACTTTAGGTTTAGGCTGTTTGAGAGGAGAACGAATCCAACGTTTTCCAGCTTTTTTTGCCATTAGATAATCTCCTAGATTAAAGTTGATTTTTCAATCGTTTCTAAACTCTGCTATTTTTACCCCTACTATCTGTCTCAATTTTACAATATATTCTGCATTTCCTAATTTAGCTTATAGTAGGCTTAGTCAAGCTGTAACAGCCACTTCCAATAAAAAGAACGATTTCAAAACCTCCTGAATCTCAATAGGTAATACACGGACTAATACCCTAAATAACTGGCACAAAGTAGATAGGGGAGTGTTAGCTAAAATCAATCTCAATGGCTTAATCCTGTAAACCTTAGTAATAGTCATTAAATCACGAACCACCTCAATTGTACTTTCCGTCGCCGTTATTGTTTCGGATTCTAAAGTTTGAGTAACCGCAGGGAGATAAACTTGCGCCATCCATTTGAGTTCTTCTGGTAAATCCAAAAGTTTAGTTTTGCTATTAATAGCTTCTAATAACAAAATTAAAGTTTTCTTGACTTGCTTAAACCCCCCTAATGATGAACACAATTGACTAATTCGCCCTTGTGTAACCCCCACAACTTCAGCAACTTGATCAATCGTTGTTTTCTTGCCACCTTCTATTAAATCCCACATAGTGGCTATAATTCCTCGTTCAATTTGTATCCCTTTCGAGGCGGCTTCCGGTGCATAATCATAAACTTCTTCAACAGTAACCGTTGCACCTGGAAATGCTAAACGTAACTGTAATACCGCAGCATTATCTAAATCAGCCAAATGATAGACGTGCAATTGTTCATTCTGTCTCAAATGAGCGCGAAGTCGAGCATCTGCTTGAATCAGTTCAGCCCAAATTTTACGATATACCCAGGCTCCATATTCTCCTGTTAATTGAGTTGGCTTTCTTGACTGTCCTGTGAGGGCTTGCCATTGAGCCGCAAGTTGTCCTAAATTGGGAATGGGTAAACCAACATTTAAAAGAATTTGAGTATTAAGAAACTGATTAGAACCCCTTGTATCTCGATGCCAATAACCAAATTTTTCTAAAATAGTATCGAGTAAAGGTTGATAGTCTTCTGTAACTGCCTTATGATCATTAACAGCAACTCGTTGACCTTGATGACGATGGGCGATCGCCTCTACAGCTAATTTAATTCTATCTTGTTGGGTTTGGCGTCGTTGTTTTCCACAATGTCCTAATCCTCGAATAATATGAATTTGTAAATTAGGAATGGGTTGTTGACGTTGGCGAATTTGTAAGATCTGTGTCGAAGCGATCTTGAGATTTCGGGCTAAATCTTCTTTCGTTTGAGTCGCATCCAGAAAAATTCTAAATCCAAAGGATTTAACAATCTCTAAGTGACGTTTCCAAGGTTGGGTAATGGTTAAGGTATTACCAACAACTTGTAAACTAATTTTTCGATTTCCACAGAGAGCATTAACAAGGGGAGCTATCCAATTAAGGATCAGATTTTCTTCAATAACTTGCTGCTTTTCCTGCGGAGTCATTGTCCCATTTAACAATTTATCCAAGTTATGTCCTAACAAACGATAGCATTCTTGTTTGAGGTCGTGAAGAGAGGGAATTTCCCAATCTTCACCGATAATATGGGTAGCAACAGGTTCACCATCAATCATTTCATAGTGATAACGAGGTCGTCCCCAAACATCCTGGGTTTTTAACCAATCGTCTGCATACAATTCCCAAATTTTATCGTTAATTTCTTCCGGTGTGGGTAATACTTTCATCAACTCAAAATGGCTCATTCCATAGCGTTTATTTTGAGGAGATAAATTTTTAATCGCTTGATAAACAGAACTTAAAATAGGACGTAATGCTTTAAAGATACGGAGATCTTTTGCAAATTGTAGTTTTCCCGCCGTTCTCTCAATATCTGCCAAGGTTACACTCACGGTTTGAGTGGGATGTAAGTTAACTCCTGACTCCTCAATAATGCCAATGTCAGTTTCGGCTGGTTTTGACATTGAGTGAATGTCAGCCCGAATTAACCGTTCATGGCTTAAGGTTTCCCGTCGTTGATTTAAGAAACTGCACCCATGTAAGTGAGGACAACTTTGGCAGATGGGAGAATCCTGACCGCCAAAAACAGTTAAATTCCGTTGTGCTGTCAGTTCAAACGTGCGAGTTTCAGGACAGTTCGTGGGAATAGTAGGGGCTTGATGTTGTTTAGAAAATTTCCAACGTTCTAAGAAGGGATTTCCCATTGCTGTTTTGCGAGTGATGTCTTGAATTAATCCTTCGTGTCTCGCTTCAAGATCAATATAATTTTGCTCAAGGGTAATATTAGTAGGATTTCGATGGTCAGGGGAAAGATAAAAAATCCGAGTTTTATTATCTTTATTGTTTGGGTCAATGTCAAAAGTCGATAAATTGATTTGCCCTGCATCATAAGATTTTCCGTAACCTGGAGGAGTGGAATCTTTGATGGTTTGATAACCCTTATTGTATGCTTCTTTAAGGAGTGTTAGACGTTGCCCTGCTTCAAACCGAATACTGGGTGAACCGATTTGTAACCAATCCTCAAACTCAGGTAATTCTCCGGGTTTGTAGTTAATTTGAGAAAATTTGGGTGGCTGCCATTTAACTATGGCGCTAGTAGAAACGGGTAATTTTGCCTCTGGATTTTGGGAAGGATTTTTAGGGAGTTGCGGTGCAAATCCTTGTGTTACCGAAGGTTTCTTGAAAACTTTGGTAAAAAAAGTTTTGAGGGTTTGGGTTAACTCAGTTTTGAGTTGAGGTAGTTTAAACCGATTTTCCCACTCAGTAGCAGAGATGAAGGCATTTTCACCGGAGGCTATTCTTTCTTTCCCTACTGTGACATCCCATTCCGAGTAAGGGATAATTTCTGTGGCGGTATCTGGGGTAATTTCATCAACATCAGGATGTTGTTTGGTTTCTTGACCCCACCACTCAACCCATAAAAAGTAACCCCAAGATTGCAGGAGTTGATAAAGATGCCGATACTGTCTCAGGACATGGGGATTATTTTTAGCACCTCCATCAGGAGTCAGAATGATTCGTTGGGGTTGGAAAATTTCAAGGTAACAATTAAGCAATTGAGGACTGCTGGTAAATTGTCCTCCGGTGGCACCCAAATAGTTTTGATGTCTGCGGTGAGCAGCAATCCAAGGTTTGAGAATTCCTTCAGCGAGTCGAATATCCCGTTGTTGGGGATTAACCCAGACACACTGTAGGGGAAGTTCACCCGTTTCCTGAAGGTGGGAGGTCACAGCATGGGAACGATTACGATTTTGAGGAGAAAGTAACCATCGATATTTGCTGTTTACGGTATCTCGAAGCCGAATTTGACCGCCAATAATTAATCCTTCTGGGTTAAAGATGGGGCAGAAGTAACCTTGATGTTTAACGGTTAGATGTCGTCCGTCTACCGCCATACCAGGAAGTTGAGGGGAGACGGGTTCGTTGAGTTTGACTGTTGGAGAAACGGAACGAAACATTCCTCGGCGAATTTGTTCAGGGGATAACCCTCGACGTTCTAAGTCTTTTCGGTCATCGGGGTGAAGACTAAGTTGGTTCAGGAGTTGTCGGAAGTTGCGATCTCGCTGTTGCATCGACAAACTTTCTGCAATCCCTTGTTTAATGGCAAGTCGTTCTAATGAGCGTTCTTCGGCTTGTTGGCGTCGGAGTATTTTGTCTTCTGGGGTTAACTCGCCAGGACGTAGGGGTACATATTTTCCCCATAACCCGCCTTGAGAAAGTCCGAGAAACCGCCAACCGTCAAGGTCAACCGTGTTGTTCATGCACAACACCAGGTCACTATCGGGGAGGATACGACACTTGCCTTTGATGTCGTTACAAATCGGGCAGGGGTTAGACCGTTTACTAGAAATGAATTTAGCCAAAGAATTCACCCCCTAGAAGCGTTGTTTTGGATGAGTCAGGGTGTTTTGAGGGTTGAGCAGCTAAGGGGCGTTGATGGCGTTTAAACAGCCTGTAGTGGGTTGAGTAACGTTTCATAACGAGACTGGGAATTGAGTTTTCCCATACTACCGCCCTGCTTTTTTTGGCTTTTTTACCTCGTGTGGATCAAGACTGATCAAACTGATCAGGCTTGTAACCATCGCTGAAACCCTTACTGTATAAAGGTTTAAAATTTTTCAGGTCACAGCATGGGAGGATAAAGTCACAGCATGGGAGGATAAAGTCACAGCATGGGAGAATTTAGAAGATGCAAAAAACGTGCTAAAACCATATAAATCAATGGTTACAAGGTTTGTAACCATGAGGAAGGCGGGAGCAAATTTGCAATGACATGGCGACCGTAACCTGCGTTACTGGGGTAGTGGCGAGTAATTAACGGGTCACAGGATGGGAGTTTTGTGCAAAGCTAGAGACGTAGCATTTGACGGAAAATCAAAGGATGCCAATCGACGAATTCATGTGTGGAGTAAGTTGGAGGGGGGATTGATATCACTAGCTATCTTTTGCAGGTTAGAATCAATCAGAGTCAATCACCTAATGATCTAACTTGGTACTGTGGGTGTACTAACTTTTTTTCACTTAAGCTTTTTAGGGCTTACTATAATTCTTAATTTCTAATGTGAACTCGATGGAGTAGCTGCCTGCCCAGATATTGAAAAGCCGCTAATTTTATGGTCAATTTAGTAGTTGAATAATTGAGTACACTGATTATCCTGACAAACTCTCTCTGGATCAGGAAATAGTGATTTAGGCGGGCATAACATCATCAAGTTTTAGTTGTAAATTGGGAAATAGAGGAGAATAAATTGTATCTCCTAACCGATATTGTTGCTGCTGGTATACGCCATTCACTAACTGACAGATCGTAAAAGTCGGTTGTTTAGGATTACCGATAAATTGAATTCCCCCTAAACCTCGAAAATCCACAAGCCAGTATTCAGGAACATTTAAAAAAGCATATTCTTCCACTTTACGAGCATAATCATCTTGCCAATTTGTACTGACTACTTCAGCAACAAGCTTGATGGTACTACTGTTACAAATAACAGGTTCTTTTTGCCAAAGGGGTTCTTGATTCAGTTCTCCTCGATCTAAAACTATCACATCAGGTCGCAGTGCTGTAGCTTCAGCATTTAGAGGTTTAATCAAACAAGTTTTTGGGATCAACCAGTTTAAATTCGCACGAAAAATTTCAACATAAATTCTACCCGCAATACTTCCAGCAACAGCTTCATGAGGGCCAGTAGGTTCCATGTCTCTGAGTTCTCCGTCAATCAGTTGATAGCGTGTATTATCTCCGTATTGGGTAATAAACTCTTCAAAGCTAAGTAGTTTAGATGGGGTATAGGTCATAGATCGTGTTTGAACGGGAGGTGTAAAATGGAGAGAAATCTACTGCTAGCTTAACCTATCCTCGGTTGTCTGCAAAAGCTAAGGCGATCGCTAAGACTCCTGGTTTATTCTAAACCCCTATTCCCCAGATATAACTCAGATTTACTGGTATTTTTGAAAGCCAGTCATATTATCGAGAAGGTTAGCGAGTATTATGCAGGGGCAATTAGTTCAGTTAATTAATTATTAATAAAAATCTTCTTGCTAAAGCAAATGAGTTGCTATAATGAGTTGAGTTAAGAATATAGTTTCATGAATGACTCCCTTCTGCAACGAGTTACTCTCGATCTAAATATCTGTCATGGCAAACCTTGCATCCGGGGATTGCGTTATCCGGTTGAGTTGATTTTAGAGTTATTGAGTTCTGGTATGAGTATTGAGGAAATTTTAGCAGACTATGAGGATTTAGAACGGGATGATATTTTAGCGGCTTTACTCTTTGCTACTCGCTTTTAGGTTAAGAGATCGGTTAATTTTGAGTTGGATTAATTATTTTCTCCGGCTTGCTTGAGGGCGAATTCAATTACAGTTGTACTTAATCGAATTCCTTGGTTAATCATTTGTTGAATAGATTGTTTAATTGATAAAGGGTAGCCTTCCTGTTTGGCACGTAATAAAATCCCAATGGAACCTGTAACGGAAAGACCGCTTAATCTAGCAATTCGCCGTCCAACCGATTCATCAATACAAACGGTTGGGATATTTTCATTTAAGGCTAATTGAATAACTGAGGCTTCGCCAATGTCTAATGAGTTGAGGAGGAGAGGAGAAATATTCAGAGGGTCAGGCTGTTTTTGTAGCCAATTAGCAGCAGTAAATTCGGCAACAGCAAAGTTACTAGAACCGCCACTAAGAATTTCTTGGCAGACTTCAAAAGGAACTAATACTTCTGGATAAAGGGATTGCAAAATAGTTAAGTCACCCAAGGCAGCCACAAGGGCTATTAGCGGGGAGGTGTTAATAACAATTTTTTCCGGGTTAGGCATTTTTTAAATCAGATAATAGTTCTTCTTCTGTTAAGTCAATCATGGGGATACCATAATCTTTTAATTTGAGGAGAAATGTAACTCTATCTACCCCAATTAACGCGGCTGCCATTCCAGAAGAAAGGCGTTTGAGTTCAAATAGTTTAACTGCCATTGCCCATTTCGCTTCTTGTTCAAATTGTTCTTTTGTTTGTTGGAGGGCATCGGGGAAGGTTTCTGGGTAGTCGATTTTAAGTTGATAAGGCATAGGGGAATAATTGTTTTTTTGGTGTTTCTCTGACTCTGATCTTATTCAATAGGGGTTTCAATCATGATTTGTCTAATTTGTTTAAGGATTTGCATGATGTCATAAAGTTGATTGCGATGGGGAAGTAATAGGGAGAAAATATTAGATAAATCGTAGTTCGGGTTAGGTTGATTTAAAAGTTTAATAAATTGGAATTCGTCACCGTTTGTAATTAATCCATAAACGGGGCGTTCTGGGTTGGGGTTTGCTATTAAATAGGTGAGGGCTTGGGGGAGGGCTACAGAAAAGGCGATTGTTGATTTAGATTCTACAACTAATACCCAGAGTTGCTGTTGAATAATCAGGGTGTCGATGCGTCCTCTTAATATTTCGTCTCTGTCTTCTAGGAATAGTTCAACTTCGGGTTCTGTGGTGACAAAAAAGGGTTCGTCGTATAAACCAGCTAGGGCTAATAAGGGAGAAATAATTAAGTGATTGATGGTTCCTTCGGCTAAGGAACCGCGTTTGCGATGACGAATAAATCGGTTTCTAATTTGGTCTAAGGTGGCTGTTTCCGAGTCGGTTAGTTCGGGTAAGTTTTCATTCCATTCAGGAAAGAATTGTGCGTTTTCTGTAGGACGGAGATTAAATCTTTCTTCCAGGTTGTCTAAGCTGGTGATGGTTTTTGAGATAGGTTTTTTCAGTACCATAATTGCTCTGATTTTGTGAGGGTTAGTAATTGGTAGAGTTTGACACTCCTCGCGAATCAAGCGACGAGGATTCTTAAGTAGTCCAAAGACGAACCCTTAATGGCGTAGTCAATGCGCCACTACTGACTCCATTGAGATTTAATCCCAATGTTGCCGATACTTTGCGGACAATGTTAGCTGCTGCATTACAATCGGCATTAATATATTGATTGAATGCAGTGCGGTATAAACCTCGTTTAACTCGTTTTCCTGACGGATTCCAATTGTCGGGTTTTTCACCGAATTCAGGGAGAAAATCATGATCGGGAAAACTAGCCTTTGAGGTATAAGATTCCTCGGTTTCTATAAACTCAATTCCATAGCGAGAACAAAGTTCTTGAATTCGAGATTTTAAGCGGGCGGTGGGAATCTGGATAAAGTTTTGATTCCCTTTCTTCCCAAGGGTAGCACCATCTTTTTGTCCTTTATTCCAGCCAAAAATAATGCGACCGATACCGTTTTTAAGACAATGGTTAATAACCACTCTGGAGGCTTTATTAATAGCATCTCTAACCTGACGATTCCGTTTTTCGGTTAGAGCAGATAAAGTATTACTCCAAAAACCTTGGGGTTTACCATTTTTATGATCAGCAATTTGTTTATTATACCACTGATTCAAGGATTTCAAGTGCTTACCATCAACAATAAAACTGGTTCCTTTGACACTCCCCGCTCTGAAGATGCGGGGATTCTTAAGTAGTCCAAATATGAACTCTTAATGGCGTAGTCAATGCGCCACTACTGACTCCATTGAGATTTAATCCCAATGTTGTCGATACTTTGCGGACAATATTAGCTGCTGCATTACAATCAGCATTAACATATTGATTGAATGCAGTGCGATATAAACCCCGTTTAACTCGTTTTCCTGACGGTTCCCAGTTGTCGGGTTTTTCACCGAATTCAGGGAGAAAATCATGATCGGGAAAACTAGCCTTTGAGGTATAAGATTCCTCGGTTTCTATAAACTCAATTCCATAGCGAGAACAAAGTTCTTGAATTCGAGATTTTAATCGGGCGGTGGGAATCTGAATAAAGCTTTGATTCCCTTTCTTCCCAAGGGTAGCACCATCTTTTTGTCCTTTATTCCAACCAAAAACAATACGACCGATGCTATTTTTGAGGCAATGGTTGATGACCAATCTGGCAGCTTTATTGATAGCATCTCTAACTTGGCGATTCCGTTTTTCGGTGATAACAGATAAAGAATTACTCCAAAAACCTTGGGGTTTACCATTTTTATGATCAGCAACTTGCTTGTTGTACCACTGATTTAAGGATTTCAAATGCTTACCATCAACAATAAAACTGGTTCCTACGTTACTCACACAAGTTAACCAGTTGTCGATTCCATGATCTATTCCTAGTAAGCTGCGTAGCAGCTTATCTATATTATATGAGGTTAAGCAGCGATTTTTCCGGTGTTGATATAGTTAAATTCCCAAAATTTCTCGGAGTGTTTCCTGGGAACTTTCGTTAATTTTCCGTCGCCCACTTTCAACCAGTTTGACCCAACTAACACTCTTACCAATTTTAGACGCTAAACAAGCTTGAGTCCAGCCTTGAGACTGACGTATCTGCTTAACCATTTCTCCAGTGAGTGCTGGATGTGGTTCAATTTGAGTGTCAGTTTGAGAGTCAATGATTTTTACCTGTTCTAGTTTTTGAGTTGGATTTGATTGTTTAGGTACTTTTGGGGATTTTGGGGAAAGAGCTTTTCTTTTTTTGCGCTCAAAGACTTTCATCGCTGATTCAATTTTCAGTGGGGCTGTTACAATTACCACACTATTGAGCCATGTATCAAAAAATCCTTTAGGTAAGGACTGTTCTAAAGGTGCTGTTTCAATAGGATCTAACTCATTAGGTTTTTCATCGGGCAATTCAGCCCAAGCGGGTAGTAAGACTTTAGGAAATGATGGGGCAAACTTGAACTTGAATCCGATTTCTGTCAATGCTTCTAAAGCTTCGTAAAACTGCTTGAAAAAGCGGGAGCGATATTGTTTTTTCTGACGAACTTCTTCAATTTTTTCTTGCGACAAAATCCCTCTAAGTAAGCTTTCAATACGATAAGTTCCTTTGGGATGAAAACGGCGATTTTGAACTAAATATAATGCTAAAGCAGAGGCAAGGTTGTGTTTATAATGATTAAGTTTGAAGATATCTGAGTTGACAAACCCATATTGATAAAGGGCTTTTTTTGATTGTTCATCTTGTTTATTGAGGAATTTTTCAGTCCATGCCCCAGGCATGACTCGAATGACGACTTCGATTAACTCTCCCGTTTCCTGAAATAAATCCGGTTGATAAAACTCTTCTACATAAAGAATTGTCCAAATTGGGCTAGTGTGCCGAATACATAAATTAAGTTCGCCTTCATACCAATGAATTTTTGCCCCCAAAGTACCAACAATCCAGGCTAAGTCAGCAACAGCTTTGAGTTTTGCAGATTTATTCATTCGATGGGTTTGATGTAACCCCAAACTCTTAATTAAATCAGTTCCCCGCAAATCAAATGGATCTTTCCAAGGTTGTTCCTGACGGGCGGCATAGGCAGCAAATAAAACGTGCAGTCGGGCGGCCATGACCCCATATCGTTCAAGAATTTCTGACTCGGCTTGTTCAGTAATAAACTCTGGCTGCTGCTTTTGATTGTTAAGAATAAAGAATTCAATAAACCGACCCTTGCCAAATTCTTTTGAGAAATATAAACAACCCTCGTTATATTTCTCCCAATCTGGGGGTTTGAGGTAAGCTTGAGTTGCGCTAGTCACAGGGGCTCCTGTTGCCATCATTTCTATATCCTTGTTTGCGAACAATGGCAGTTCAGTTGAAGGTAGGTTGATAGCTTTGCGGGTACGTTTCTTGACCACAGGAGTTTGTGGACTGTCTAACCCGAAAATTTCTAGCTGTATGGCATCAACCTTAGCATTTGTATTATCTATATTAGTTCCCACTTGCTGTAATTAGAGAATGTTTTCAAAATTTGGCTTTCTATACACCTTAGTTAGGCTTGATCTGGGGTTCTTGTATGCAGAATAGAGAGTTCAGTTTTGTCTTGATGCTTTATTCATCCCCACCCAATTCGACTGAATCTGAGCCATCTGAGCCAATTCAGGATGCAGATGCAGGTTGGCATCGATAAGATGTTTGACCCATGTTGCTGGATCTAAACCAACAGTGGCGGCAATTTCTTCGAGTTGAGTTTGCCACTCAATAGGGAGTAACAAGGAAAGGACAAAGGTTGTTTTTTTCTGGAGAGGCGAGGATAAAGTCAGGTCTGTCCATTCACTACAGTTCTGACCTCGTTCTTCCCCCGATTTGTCTACTAGGTCGAGAAGACCCAACTTGTAGCAGTAAATACTGTGGTTATTGATTTGTTCCCCTCGGTGTCCGCAGTTCCAACAGGAGGGCGTTAATGGCAATGATTGGGTTTCAGATTGTTGATTGGCCAGACGAATAGCGGTGGTAATATTCTTAACTTTGCCTGTTTTGAGCATTTGGGCGATCGCCTCTCTCGTGTTTTTGGGCTTAATCGCTAATTTATAGGCAGCATCTATGCTTTTATCTAAAGCGGTTCGCAAGGTTGATGCCGATGAAAGGTTTCCCTCACGAGCTTCTGAGTCAATCAGGTCTACCACTTTTCGTCCTTTGGCATAGGATTTACCCGAAAGGCTAATACGAGAGCCAATCGCATCACGAGACTTACCAAATTTTGTTCGTGGTGAACATGGTGGAAAATTTTCCACCATGTTCCCTAAGTCTGTCCGAGTTCCTTTCCGAGAGGTAGCTTTTTCCGCTTCAATGCTTTCCCAAGCCATCCCTTCTCGAATTCGCATCTCTAGGGTTTTTTCACGGGTGACATTTTCTAACAGCAGTGCTTCTAAAATGGCTACTTCATCTGTAAACTCTTGGATTTCCACCGGGGCTGTTAGCCATCCGAGTTGTTGAAGTGCTTTCCAGCGCCGATGACCAGAAACGATGACATAATCCTTCGTCACCACCAATGGTTTGACCCATTGGCTGATTTCAATTGATTTTGCCAAAGAAGAGACATCCTCCTGCTCACCGTAGATTTTGATATTCAATGGGTGAGGGGTTAGAATGTCTATAGATACTTCTTGCCTGAAAACCTCTGACTTTGACATTTAAAGTGACATTTAAAAGCTGATGTCATTCTAAATTGACATTTATAAAATGTCAAACTTTGATTGTATACTGGTCTGTTGTAATCGTCGTTTTGGGTTAGTAAAGGGAACCAAGAATGCTGCTGGAGACTACACCTAAAGAAAAGTTAGCGAGTCTAGTTAGAGAACTGCGGGGTAACAAAAGCCAACGCAGCTTTGCAAAGCTTTTGGGTGTGAGTTACTATGCCGTGCAAACTTGGGAAAAGCACGCAGTCTGGCCTGATGATGACAATTTGGAAAAGTTGGCAAAGTTAAAAGGATGGACTAAAGAGCAACTTCAGCTATATCTACATATTTCTCAAGTAGCACCCTCAACCCCACTCAACAATAGCTCTATTGGTCACAGTCAAGCTCGGAATGTAAAACCTACAGATTCAACTCAACCTTTGGGTTTATCGATTGCAGATTTGCTAGCGGAAGTCAGAGCTTTGCCATTTGAAGCGGCGGTTCAAGTGGCTCAAGTTGCACTGGAAACAATAGAAGCTAAAGGCTCTTTGGTGAGTTCTGAACATTGATGTCAAATCATTTATTTTCCTACAAGTTTTTGTTCCATTGATTCTATACATAATCATCCGGTGATTAAGGAAATATTTTGATGATTAATATTAAGTTAACTGAAAAACCCGGTTTCTGAAAGCTAACTGCGGAGTCGAGAAACCGGGTTTTTATCCAAATTTTGATAATTAATATTAAGTTAACTGAAAAACCTGATTTCTGAAAGTTAACTGCGGAGTCGAGAAACCGGGTTTTTATTGAGATTTTGATGATTAATATTAAGTTAACTGAAAAACCTGATTTCTGAAAGTTAACGGCGAGGTCAAGAAACCGGGTTTTTAATCCAAATTTTGATGCTGAGTATTAAGTTAACTGAAAAACCCGGTTTCTGAGAGTTGGCGGTTTAAAATGGGGACATACCATTTGATTAAATCGTAGGTTTTTTGGATAATTGGGAGTTCTTCCATTAACAAAACTTAATATCGTTTTTGAAAAAATAAAAATCCTCGCTTCGCTCGGACACAAGGGAAGAAGGGAAAAGAAAAAAGAAGGGTAGAGGGCAAAAGAGCTAAAGAAAACAGGGCTAAGAAGCCCGCAGGCTAACCTACGACGCACCTACCACCCAACAAACCCGAAAGCCGCAGTTGACGTCGTTGGAGCCGCCAGGGGTGATCCTGCCACGACCGGCAGAACGGCAGCCACCAGGACCGTCGAACCACGAACCGCCCCGCAGACAACGATATCTTTCATGGCTTAATAAGTTGACTAAATTTTCAACATTATAGATTTGATAACGATTATCATTCTTGTTCTGCTCATCCCAAACTTCTCCTTGTGTTGGCGCTTTTTCATAGTTGTCATGCCCAGGATCGGCGCACCATTCCCAGACATTACCATGTAGATCATACAACCCAAAGGCATTAGGCGGAAATTCACCGACGGGGGTAGTTTCCTCTCGATATATTCCCTTGGGTTCCTCTGCATAGGTGTAGTTGCCATCATAATTGGCTAAATCACTGGTTAGGGTTTCCCCAAAGTAAAACGGGGTTTGAGTACCAGCGCGACAAGCATATTCCCATTGAGCTTCTGAGGGTAAACAATAGTTGCGTCCGGTGTGTTGTAGCAGTCTGGCACAAAATTCTACCGCATCGTACCATTTAACCTTTTCTACAGGTCGGTTATCCCCTTTGAAGCGGGAAGGGTCAGGGTCGAGATCCCGTTGAATTTTCGGCCAGTTCGCAACGGCTTTCCATTGAGCTTGGGTAATGGGATATTTAGCCATAAAGAAGGGGGGAATTGTAACTCGATGTTGGGGTTCTTCTCTCCCGTCATAATTTTGATATTTTTTTTCCGTTTCCAGTGAACCCATAAGGAATGTCCCCCCAGGAATATAAACCATATCTAACGTGATGCCATTTCCCATGTCTTCGGTAAAGTATCGCGCTTGTTGGGTTTCCCGTTTGATAATTTCACCCTTTTTGTTAACGGTAACGGTTTCAAAACTAAAGGTTTTTGCTGGAATAGGAGGGGGAGGTAAAGGAACAGAAACCCCGGCAATATTAACAGTATTATTTTGTCGCAGTTGGGCAAATTGTTGTTCAGCTTCGGTATAGTTTCCCCGTGCCGCTTTTCCCATTGCTTCCGCTAAAGTTAATAGGGGTTGAAAATTAGCGTTTTGTAAGGGTTCCGTTAGGGTTTCCACCAGAGAAGAAATTCTTAACCACTCCCTAAAATTAGGTTTTTGCAACAGTTGACGTAATTTGATAGCAATTTCTTGGGCGGTTGGTTCTGGCTTAACATAAGCTAAAGCTGTCCAATATTGAGCTTGCCATAGTCCTTGAATATCAGTTTTAAAATGATCTTGGATATAGTCAAGAGAAAAGCTGGAAAGTTCAGAGAGTTCTGAAGAAGTTAATTCATTGAGGAGTAAACAGCGAACGTTTCGATCCATTTCATAGAGTTCTTCACCGATATTTTGGCATAAATCGGATAGGAGTAAATGGGCAATGGCAACCCAAGGAACTGGAAGTTCGGAATAAAAATGATTTCGTAAGCGATACAGAAAATCAGGGGTTAATGCCAAGGGAAAGGCGGCATAACAGGCAAATTGATAATAAATTTCTCCATGTTTCTGACGAAAGCGGTCAATACATTGTTGTGCCGCTTCCGTTTGGGGATTAGAATCAAGGAGAGAAGAATTTATCATTCAATTTTAGATTGTTGACAGTTGACAGTTTCCCCCTAGAATTGGAGGGGAATCGCCCCCTAAATCCCCCAATACTGGGGGACTTGAAGAGGATTATCCTGTTCCCCCCAAAATTGGGGGGCTAGGGGGGCTATCTAGCCATGCTAGAGGGGAATTGCCCCTTACCCATTATTGCCCATTGCCTATTGCAACACTTGGAGCGCATTATAAAATCCCTGACGATCGCTGGGAAACATTTTAACAGTTTTTAGTTGAGCGATCGCCTCAGCCGTTGTATAACGCCAGTCGGGTTTGGGTAATGGGTTTAACCAAGCGATCGCTTTGACAGAAGATTGTAATTGCTTTAGTACCTGTTGAGTTGTATTCAAATGATAGGGAGAGTAGCGTTTTTCTCCGGCATCCCCATTGCTAAAAATTAACACAACGGTTTTTTGAGGATGGGTAAGTTCTCGGATGGCATCGAAGGGAATTTCTTCCTCAAAATCAGGATCTCTAAAAAAATAGGAACTGAGATGTTCATGGAAATAATAACATTGATTGGGGTCTAAACAACCTGTGCGTTGAGCAGTTTCTACGAGTTGCCGAGATAAAATTTGAAAGGGTTGCATTCCTCCCCGTTGGGCGATCAATAATATTAAGGAACTGGTTTTTTGACGACCTGGTTTTAAAACAGGTGTAATTGGTTTGCCTTGACGTTGCATTTGTTCTATTGTGGCTTGAATATTAAATTCTAAACGGGTTCCGGTTTTGAGAACAGATTTTAATTGATACCATCCTTGGGTCATTTGTTCGGGGGTAACTGGGAAATATTCATTGGGGTTTTTTGGGGGGTTAAAGTTCATCCAAGTTCGTTGGGTAGGAAGTTTAATGGCTTTCACAACTTGAGAATGTTCAGGGAGTGATATTGAGTTTGTTAGGGGGGAAGCAGGAAAGAAAAAATATTCGTTATTGTCTTTATTGTCTTTTGGTTCAACAGGTGGGGGCGGATCTTTTTCGATTTTTGTTGTTTGGGTTGTGGGTTGGGTTGAGGTTTTTGTTTTAGAAATCTGCGGTTGAGGAGAACTTGTTTCTATAGGGCTATTGGGAAGGGTGATATTATTAAAAATTGCCTCAAACTGTTGTTGTTGACTGCGAGACTTTACCCATAAGGTTCTACAGAGTTGTTTGAGTTTATTCGCTTCTAGGGGATATATTTCAGTTTTAATGGCTTCAATTAAGGATAGATAGTCCTGGGTTCCTAAAGGAAATCCCGCTTCTCTGAGTTGGGTGAATAAGTTGTAATAAAAATCGAGTATATTCATGGTTTATACCAGATATCGGGTGTCAGTTATCAGGTGTAGAAGTGCTATATTTCTTTCTCGCATCGCCTTGCAGGAGAGGGGTTAGGGGAGAGGTCAGATAAATAAACCTTGCCCAGAAACCTGCCAAAATTTATCCCTTAAACCATTGCCCATTGCCCATTCCCCATTTTGCTGAATACGATTAAATTTTATCATCATCATCTTCCACCTTATTATAATTTTTAGGTTCATTGGTATCAAAATCATCAGGAACAATTTCACTGTATTGTTTAACATCTTCTCGCGTTTTTAACAAAGTGCTTTCATAAGGAATTTTCCTTTTTTTAAGAAGGTCTTCAATTTCAGTTTCTGTTGACTTAAATTTTAAAGCACTGATCCAATCAATTAATTCACTAATACTGATTTTTTTACCAAAATCACCTTTATCCTCTGCCATTTGATCTCGAATTGCCAAAAACCGATCTAATGCCAAGTTCAGCAAGGACTGTGACCAATCTTTACCAAATCTAGCGGTAACAATTTTTTCTAAATCTTTGCGGTTAGGAAACTCAATATAATGATATAAACATCGACGTAAAAAAGCATCAGGTAATTTTTTCTGAGCATTACTGGTAATTAAAATAATTGGTGTATAGTCATATTCTGCACGAATTTCTTCTCCGGTTTCTCGCACAAAAAAACGTTTTTCTTCTAATTCCAATAATAAATCATTGGGAAAATCTGGATCGGCTTTATCAATTTCATCAATTAAAACAATCATTCGTTGCTGATTTTGAGAAGCTTTAAATGCCTTACCAAGCGCTCCCCATTCGATATAAGCTTGATGTAGGGGATCATTTAATCTCTCTTGAATTTTAGCTTTTTCTAGCGGATCTGTGGCTGCGAGTTGAGCATCATAAAGTCGTCTAACGGCATCATAACGATATAAACCATCCCGTGCTTGATCCGTTGATTTAATATACCAATCTGTATAGGGCCATTTGGTTTGCGATCGCTTGCTAAATTCATAGGCGATCGCTTTAGCTAATTTTGTCTTACCAGACCCGGGTTCCCCCTCAAATAATATGGGACGTTTTAACTTAATTGCTAAATTCACCGCTTCAATTAACCCCTCACTAATATCAGCTAAATAGGGATAAAGGGGTTCTTGAGTTTCAGGATCTTTTTCTTTAGCTTTGGGTTGAAATTTAGGATCTCCGGTAAAATTAGGATTAATGGGGTCTAAAGTTTTAGCCATTGGTCTTTATGCTCCTGCCATTCATTTAAAGTAAATTTATAAAAGGTTTCTAAAACAATCTCCGGTTCAATTTTATCAAAGTTAACAGGAATTTCAATTTGAACTTTCTGCCAAACTTGGTCTAAAAATTTTTCAGGATCTTGAGAGAAGCTTAAACCTCGTTTCCAGTTCGACATTTGAGTAATAATTTTTTCTTCCTCGATCCAATCAAGCAAATCGCGCCTATAGAATTCGGAAGCAATAGAAATATTATTTTTAAATAAATCGATGCTTGATTGTTCAGATGAAAAAGCTAAATCAACCCAAACAAAAAAAATTTGAGGGCAAAAATCATCTTTTTGTAGTGTCTTTAATTTTCTGTTCAAAGGTCTTCCAATGCTCTTAACAAATTCGTCTAACTGCTCAATTTGATTTGCCTCTGAAGTCCACAATAAAAACAGAAGATTTTTTTTCTGCCTTTGTAATTGTTTAACAACTTCCTCAGATACATCGCTAGAAATTTTTCCTTGTTGTTCAGCCTTAATTCTATTAAGAAGTGTTTTCCTAATTGCCAATTGACCACAAGCATAGGTTAATTGATGTTGCAAGTCGTAA
This sequence comes from Planktothrix sp. FACHB-1365, assembly GCF_014697575.1. Lineage (GTDB taxonomy): Bacteria > Cyanobacteriota > Cyanobacteriia > Cyanobacteriales > Microcoleaceae > Planktothrix. Next base: position 22,366 of record NZ_JACJSC010000043.1, read on the forward strand.
TTATAACTATGATTACTATTAAAGTCGATATCAATAATTTGGCAATTTTGGCAATTTTGTTTTAGTAAACGTTTTAATAGCCAAAATAAATGAATACAGCGAGTTTTAATATTAGTAACTTTAAAGCCAAAAACCGAAGATCTTGTCAAGTTTCTATACTGTCTATAGGATGAAAATTGAGAACTATGGTTTAAGTTTGAAAGCGTCATCTCTAACTCGGTAATAACTTTTAACTTATCTTCTTGATAATCTGCTTTAGAGATTCCTACATCTTGCCAATTTAACTCTAAAAACTCACAAAATAACTGGAAACAATCTGGCTCAATAAACTTTTCACCTTTTGTAAATTTTAGCCAACTTCCACGAGAATTATAGCGAATATTAAGATAGTCATCCAAAAACATATTTAAGCCACCCTTGACTTTTTCACAAATACGTGATTGAATTTCGTCTAAAGTTAACCGTTGATTTTTTAATTCAGGTAGAATACCTAGTAAAGCTGTTTTGTAGTAAGCTTCGATAACTTCTTCCTGATATAAGTCGTTTAATTCCTCTTCATTAAGCCCCTGCTTTATATCTTTCCCTCGTTTTGTTAAAATTTCTTGTATTCGATATTGAGCAAATTCCCATCGCAGCGTAATCATACCTCTGCAATTGATTAATCCCTGAATCCTATCTAACTGATCGTCACGAATTCTCAATTTCCCTACCATAGCACCAGAATTTTGTCAAGGATCTGCAAAATAGCAATGATTTTTAGATCGCTGACCTCTTAAAAAAGGTCTGATTCAATATAAGTGTGAGGACAGGTAAACGGCTTTTGCCACCAGGTCTTCACAGCGCACCTTGAAAACTGAATATACAAGTTTACCTCTCTTTAGGAACAGGCGTTGATTCAGTAGTCAAGATGTCAACCAAACCAACACCTATCAAAAAAACCATGACTCCTAGTTTACAACCTAAAGCGGGTGCTTTCCTGCCCGAAACGAATGCTTGTGTGTTTCTCAAAGCTGCCCAAGCGATGAAACCGAACTCCTCGTTTAAGGATCTTTGGGAAACAGCACAGGAATTAGTGCCTTACCTCAAACCCATTGAGAAGGAAGTGCGGCAAGTCACCCAACCAGGGGGTATTCCTTGGACAGTGATCCAGAATCTTCCCATTGATGAGGAGTTGCCACCAACGCCTACAGATGGGAAACGCCCCAACGATAAAGGATGGGTGAGTGAATTGGTTCTGTTGGCGGTGTTGCATATCGCTGGGTTGCTGCCACTTGCCTTTGAGCAAGAAAAGAACGGTCAGATTATCCATGAAATTGCGCCAGTCCCTGGGTTGTCCCATACTCAGTCCAATTCTGGCCGAGTACCTTTGAGTTGGCACGCAGATCTTGGTCATTTGCAGTCCAAATATCGCCCAGAATTTTTGTTGTTGCTAGGTTTACGCAACCCTGCTGAAACAAAAACTTGGATTGCCCCTATTGAGGAGATCACCGAAAAGTTGCAGCGCCAATCTCCAGACAGCGATCGCATTTTACGTCAATCTCGCTATCGACCGCAATCACCTGACTCGTTTAACTATAACGGCAATTTGATCCTGTCAAAATCCCAACCGTTAATTTCAACAAACGAAGAAGGTTATGACGAAGTGGTTGGGAATTTAAGCAACATTCAGGCGTTAGACGATGAGGCAAAAGCGGCTTTGGAGACGTTGAAAAATTTGTTAAAACCGCCAATCGCCAAATCTGTCATTTTAAAACCTGGGAGCTTATTACTGTTTAACAATTTACGCTGTTTGCACGCACGAGATGCGGTGTTTAGCGATCGCTGGTTGCAGCGAGTTTATGGGCGAAATTCCTTAAACGCATTGCGTTCTGCAACGGGTTCTAATGGCTATGTTTTCGATAGCTGTTTAATTGCATTATCTTAGTCCTCCCTAACCCCCCTAAAAAAAGGGGGGAATAGGTTAACTCTAATTAGGAAAGAAAATACAATGGAACACACCCAAAAATTGCTCAATTACTTACTGGAAAATCAGGTTAAATATCAATATTTAACCCATCCTGAATGCAAAACCTCGAAAGAAAGCCGAGAAGCTCGTATTAAGGCAGGGGGAGACGATGTTATTGGTGCGAAAGCTCTTGTGATCAAGATGGATCGAAAAGGATCAGGGAGTGAATTTAATCTGTTGGTTTTACCAGGAACAAGAAAGCTGGATTCTTCTGTATTGAAACAGTATTTTAAAGCCGAAATCAAGTCTTTTCGGTTTGCCACAACAGAGGAGTTAGCTGATTTAACGGAAGGTTTAGTTCCTGGTTCAATTCCTCCCTTTGCTCACCCGATTTTTGACACTCTCAATCATCTATTTGTCGATTCTGCTTTGTTAGACCATGAAAAGATCGGCTTCAATGCAGCGAGTTTAACCCAATCTCTAATTATCCACACTCAGGATTATCTCAAACTCGCACAGCCGACTCATATATTTGCATTTTCTGTTCACCAGGAGGAGTAACATGGATTGTATCAGAGATAGAAAAGGTAAAAAAATTTGCAACATTGTCAGTCACCCGGATAAAGATTTTGAAGCATTTTGCACTGAATGTAAAACGCGTTTTACTAAAAAACGGGACGATATCTGGGGAGATTTTGATATCGTATCGTTAGTTATTTTAGTGGTGGCTTTCTTATTTCTAGTGTCCGTCTTGGGGGGCTGTCAAAAACAGTCAAAATTATTACTCATTCGTATCTCAGATGTTTCTGCCTCTGCGTTAAATAATCCTGAACAAACTAAAGCTTTGAAGGATGCTTGCTTTGCGATCGCTGATGCCAGTAAACCAGGCGATAAACAAGCTTTAATTCAAGTCAGTGAAAATTTAACAGCTACAGATCCTTCTGTGGTTAAAGATCAGGAGCAATTATACGCTTTATGCCATCAAAAACCTGTTCAATCAAAAGGTCAAGGTACTTTTGTCTGTGATGCGATTAATTTAAGTGGAGAAATGATAGATCGCCACTCTGAAACTATCCCCTTAGTTGTACTACAAGTTCAAGCAAATGAAAGGGAAGACTTCTGCCCAGAAACCTTAACGAATTTAGCCAAAAAAGTGTCTTCCCGCAACGGCACGTTATTAGTGGTTGGCAGTACCAATGATGGCAATACAGAATTCAATTCTAATCTTTGGGAAACCCTAAAAGATGTTCAAAACACTGAATTTTGCAACCAAAATATTCGGCACTGCGTAAAAGATTCTATTCTCAATCTTCGTTCTAACCAGGAGTAAAACTATGACTTCTAAATTTGATGAACCCGTAATCTTACAGGAGTTTATTGCTGAAAGTGTGTTACCCGAAAAACTCCCAGAAATATTCCCTCTTTACGAGCGTCTCAGCAAAAATTTGACGATTTTAGCCCCGTTAAAGTATGCCTTAGAAATGAAGCGACGGTATCAAGTTAACTATCCTTCCCAGTCGAACAATTAAACTTTGTTAGGAAAGTGTTGCTATTTCCTATTCAATGCTACCTTAGCACACTTTCCTAAATCTTCAATTCATCTTACTTTGTGAGGAAAATTATCCTATGAACTTACACAAATTTATCGTTCTTTTCTGTATCACAATTGCTGCATTAATGAATAGTCGTGGGCCCTTTGCTGCATTAGGTGGGTTTCCTGGTGAATGGCGCTGGGTTATCGCGATCGCAGTTAGTTTTCCTCTCGTTTATTTTACAGAATGGGCTATTGCTTATGATGTGGCAATTTCCAGTATTAAACGGGATATTCGCCATGATCAAGAGCAAATAGAAGCAAAAAAAAGAAACACCAAAAATCAACTAATTGCAGTCCGCGCAGAAGCAGAAAAAATGGTCTTTAATGCAGTTTTGAAAGACTATTTACATCAAAAAACGAAAGTCTTTGTTGTTTTTGCCACTGGGCTTTTAATTGTTGAATATGCAGCCACTCTATTTTATGTGCGGTTTCAAGGAGAAGATACCGAATGGATTATCTATATTGTCCCCTTACTCGGAATCATTTTAACAATAATGACAGGATTTTATACAGGAAAAATCATCCGTTATCCTGAATATAAACGGCAAATTTCCCAAAAGTTTGATGATTATTATCAACAACGTCATCAAGAAAACCCCGATGGAATTAAACACGCCAGCCGCGAGTTTTGGGTCTTAGAAGAACTAACTAAGTATGTGTTAGATCATCCTAAATCTACCCCTGAACAACGCAATCAAAAAGAAAATCAAGTTTGGATAGAACTGCTAATTCATCAATATAATCAAGTCTTGAAACAAGGGCAAAAAGCAATTCAGGAGAAAAGACGGCAGTTAAATCAAAGTCCGGTGGAGTTAGTTAGTCGAGAAGCTTGGGAAACTGCCATTAATGACGAGATCAAAGCTATGATTGAGGAGTGCCAATTTGAACTTTACCAGATTCAAAGTGAACTAAAACGACGGGGCTATTCTATGGAATCTAATCAGGTCTTATCGACTGAAAAAATGAATTCTATTAAGCATCCTAAATGGCAGCTTAAACCTGATTCTCATTCTTGATTTTTTAAGGAAGTCTTACTAATACTAGGTGGACTTCCTTAAATTTAAGAGAAATTAACAGGAACCCTAATAATCTTTACTCGATGGGGCATTCGTTGAATATTTTTGAGAGTTCCTGGGGAATTATTTTGAATAATAGCTAAACCAAAATCTGCCTGTGAACACATAATGCGATCGCGTTCACTGTAAGAACCTTTGATTTGTACAGTAGCAAACCCTGCATTATTTCTAGGAGACTTACCAATATGAAAAACTTTAACTTGATGATAACCCGCTTGTTTTAGGTAAGTTTGTACTAGGAAATCTGTACCATAACAATCCCCAATCAAGATAATAGCATTAAGCTGAATTATCCGTTGAATTGTTGCAATTGCCTCTGGTGGAAGCTGTTTCAAATTGTTGACCCGTAGTTTGTTCAATCCATTCATCCAGTTTGAGTTCTCCTTGAATTCCAATTAAACTGCCTTTATCTGTATAATTAGCAGCTACTTCAGCAATATTTCCCCAAATTTCCAGCGCAAACCAATCCGGCTCGCTGTCTTTTTTATTACTGCGTCGATTAACAGCAAGAGACAGCTTAGTTAAAACAGCACCGCTCTCGAAATATTGAGTTTCTGGTTGTTGACCTACACGACCAACTAAGTTAATAACATTGAGATTATCTGACATGATGTTTTCCTCGTGAAATCTCTTGAAAATAGCGCGACAGCGCCTTCATCAATCTTTGGGAATTTCATGATGAGTTTTGAGCTTAATCCCTTATAATTTGTTGAGTGGGACTAGATGAGCTAAGGCACTCACTAATTGATGATGGTCTAATTTACTTCGACCTTCAATATTGTATTGATGCGCTAACTTTTTGAGTTTTGTTTTACTCAATTTCAACAGTTGTTTCTCCGTTTCTAAGGGGTAAGTCACCTCATATTCATTGGAAAAAGGTTCTGGAGTAGGCTCTACAGATTCTTTGATATCCTGCAAAGCTTCATCGCTTTTTAAAGTTATGAAATCATCTGAATTTTCCCTTTCAAATCCATTGATAACAGTTGTTTCTTCAGGGTCAGATTTAAAACACTTTTCTGGCGTTGATGCAGAAATTTGTTCAGGGAGTAAAGTGTCTTCATTCGTGTTAGCTTCTTGGTTTTTCCCTAAAATGGATAAAGCAGATGTTGGTAAAGCCGAGAAAACAATTGTGGCTTCTTGCTTATGAATGGTAGAGCGAAACTTAGCTCCGGCTTCTCTAAGTTGAAAAGCTAAAACATTGAGGTCACTTAGAGAAACTTTCTGAGTATATAAAGTGGTAGAATGGTTCATCGTGTTATCTTCAACTGATACTTGTCTTTATAGAAAGGCATCAGCCTTTCCTGATTGCTCGGCTAATTTCAATAAGCAAACTTCCCAAACTAACTGATTAGAAGCACGATTAAGTGTTTGTTTAGCAGACTCCAAAATCTCGATTTTGTTTCGATTACGCTGAGTCGTCCAAAATTGATATTGCCAATAACTTAATAGCAACTTTTGGGATGAATAATCTAAGGATTGGCTAACTATTTTAGCAGCCAGAAGAAGCTTAGACAGTTTTTGATCAAAGAAAGAAATTTGCAGTAAAGTTGAGTCAATTTCTTGAATTTTAATGATTGCATTCCAAATTTCACAAGCCTGAGTTGGACTGCCTTGTGCCATTTGGAGGATATTAGGGTGTTCACAAATTTGAGAAAATCCATTCATCTGCAAGATTTCGCTCATTTCTGACAAGCTTAAACTTCTAAACGGGATAATTTGGCAACGTGAACAGATTGTAGGTAGGAGAAGTTCAGCATGAGAAGTCAATAAAATAAACGTAGCTTTTCCGGGTTCTTCAAGTCTTTTGAGTAACCCATGAGCCGCATTATTATTCATCAATTGTGCATCTTCAATGATGATAACTTTAATAGAAGCGATCAAGGGAGGATAAGCTAAAAATTGATTGATTTCTCGAATTTGCTCAATGCGAATTTGAGGCAACTGTTTAAATGTTAGTTGTTCTTGGCAAGCACTACTCTTTAAGATCAAATTACCTTGATGAAGGTAACTCGGTTCTATCCATAAAATATCGGGGTGATTTCCTACCTCAATTAGAGACCTGCAATTTTCTACGGCTTCTGAATTCTGAGAATGATGTAGCAACAGGGGGAGAAAATACTTGAGGACTTGTCGCTTTTCCAGATCATTAGAGCCAGTAAATAGAAATGCAGTAGGAACTTGATTAATTTCAATTGCTTTTTGGAGGAGTTGAGTGGGGATTGATTGGCTTCTAATATTATTGAGATGAGAGGTTTCAGAACAAGGTGAAAATTTGGGAAAGTTAATCAATGACAAAGATTGATAATTTGGCTCGTACATAGTGTGGCATCCTCATGGGTTTTAGCAAGAATTTCTAAGTCTAATAATTGAGTCAGAATATGTTGCAGCCGAGTTAAAGAAATAGAAGCAACTTCTTGTTTGAGGTGGTAAACTCGATTAGGATTACTCACTCCGGCAACAGCAGCAATAGCACGAGAATCCGTTTCACCTTCATCAACCATGACTTTAACGGCTAACCAAGTGCGGAATAGGCTGCTTAGAGTCGCAATAATCTTAAGAATGGGTTCATTATGATTCAGAAGCGTTGTAAAAACCTGTGTAGCTCTGTTGGCATCTTTCACACAGATAGCTTGAGCAAGTTGGAAGGTATTTGTGGTTGTAATACTAACCCAAGTTTCTACAGTGTGAATATCAATGAATTGGTCTACTGTAACTAACGAAAGTTTTTCTAATTCCTGGTATAATAGGCGAGTATTATTTCCCACAGCAGATGCTAAGAGCGCAGCAGCAGAATGAGATAAAGAAATATCCATACTTGATGCAGCATTCTTAACCTGTTCTGTTAGCTTTTGGGTATTCCAAGATGGAATTAAAGAGAATTCTTGAACTGTAGCATATTGGCAAAGTAGTTTAGTAAATTTAAGCCGTTGATCTAATGAACCTAGACAAGTGAATAATAAATGATTGCTTGTCGGTAGATTGTTCAAAATGTGCTTAAACTGTTCTAAAAGTGCGTTATTAATTGTTTTTAATTCAGTCCAGTTGGAAAGAATTACTAAGCGTCCACCAGTCCCAACGGGTGCAGTGCGGATATCATTAAGAGCGACTTTAAAGTGATCTGCACTAAACGGATAACTGAAAAAATTGAAAGCTTCCCAGCCCGGATGAACAATCCTTCTGCGTAATTGATTAATATGACGCTCTATCAGATAATCATCATTTCCCCAGTACAGATAAACTGGCATGGCAAAAATCTCCTTTTCTAAAAATCAGTAATTCAACTAAAAATTAATACTGATTAGGTTAAACAAAGTAACCTAATGACTGATAAGTGATAACTGAATTGTTAACTACTTTTCTGCCCAAGAGTCATAAATCAAATGACTCGGTTCTTCCCCTTCATCCACAGGAATACTCTTAATAAATTGGCTCATGGCATTTCTCATGGCATTTTGAATCGCTGTTGCAAACATTAGAGCTTGATTAGTGCTAACAATTCCATCAATTTCATCATGAGCCATATTGCCAATATGAGCTTGCCAATGGGGATGCTGATCTAAGACGGTTACAAGCTCACCCAGAGCGTTCTTAATAATATCGGCTTCTGCCATTGTCCAATAAGCTGCTGTTGCATCAGGCCCTTTTACACTAAGGCTTTTCTGTTGACTGAACTTCTGAGGATATTTAGGCAGAAATACGCCTCGTCCCGTTAAACAACGGACATATCCTAAGCCAAATTTGGTGCGGCTTTTAATCTCTTCAATTCCTAAAACAGGAGGCAAACTGCTGTTAGCTTGTTGAATAATTTTTTGACAGAAATTAGCAACACCTGCATAGGTTTTTTTCCAACCTAATTGACTCGTTTTAGCTTGCTCATCGGTTAAATTAATATTAGCTCCTGTTCGGATGGTTTTTTGAAAGGTTTTATACCCTTGTAGATTTAAACAACCATAATGAATGGTTTTACTGATAGAGCGCAACATTGCAGCCGTTTTGTGATTCAAGTGGGATTTATCTTTAACCCAAAGTTGGATATTTTCTTCTGTCCAATCTTTCCCTAATCCTTGGATTTGAGCAATTTTGGCAGCAATTGAACAGAAAATTTCTTGACTTTCTGAGTGAAATCGTTCGATTAATTCTTGATCTCCCGATGCTTCACAGGCAATTCGGGTATGAGCTTTAGATAAGTCAGCAATAATTAATTGAGTTTGGGGGTGAGCAACAAAAACAGAACGAATCGGGGGCAAATTATAAGCAGTAAGTTCAGAGGGTAAGTTGCTAGGATTAGGGGGATTTTGTAGGTTGGGATTCTGGCAACTGCTGCGTCCAAAAGCAGCACTATTGATTAGGGTATAACTTCCTCTAACATATCCCTCTGTTAATACTTCTTGAAGATTGTACAGATAATCCAGGTAAGTTTTTGTGGTTTTAATCACTGAAATTAACCTTAATTCTGGGATTTGCCAATATTGGCTTAAAGTATCAGCATTTGCTTGAGAAATTTTAAGCTGAAATTGGTTATTAATGAGTTTGGGTAACTCTTTAGTTGAATAAAGATGAAGAACTGCTTCAGGAAATGTCGTTCTCAATTTCTCCATTAAATCTTGATAAGCACTTTCATACTGGTTAATGACATCGATTAAAACTTGCTCATTGACAGGCATTCCTCGATGAGTCATTTGTGCAAAAGCGGGAGAAGCGCTGCATTCTGCTAGATAAGAATTCCAAACCCCGATTTCTTTTAATAAGGGTTCAAGCCGCGCCTGAACGTGCAGAACAACTTCAGCATCGTAAGCCGCATAATTGAGTTGATTATGACTTAATTTTCCACCACTTTTATCACCCCACCCCCAATCAGATGTTTGCTGGGTTTTATCAATTGTAATGCCGAGCCTCCAACATACAGAAGCTAAGGAGTGAGGTTTATTGTTAATTTTATCTAACCAAGGATCAAGACCTGCCCAATAGATTTGGCTCATCAACTTTGTATCTTGAATTCCCCGAATTTTATAACCATATTTGACGAGCATCCATTGTTGCTCAAATTCTAAGGCATGACCCACAACTTCTACTTGAGGATTCGCTAATCTTTCCTGAAAAACTTCCCAAAATCCTAATTGAGATAACTGTTGTTTAATCTCATTCCTTTGTTGGGAATCAAATCCCAAATCAATGACTAAAACTTTGATACCCTTAAAAGTTGGAATAGCTAAAGAAAGAATGCGGATTTCTCCTTGATTGGGAAATAAAGCACCGTTAGGCTCTGCTGAGGAGGAAAAAGTCTCAATATCAAACCCAAATTGACTGGAGTTTTCCCATTGTTTTAATAGGGGAATAAATTGAGGATGATCAAGTAAAACAATTTGAGGTAAAAGTTCTTCTTCGGGTTGCAAGAACAAAGTATATTGATAGTGCATTGTTTAAACCTCGAAAGATGGTGAAGAAAGGAGAAGCTAGAAAATCTTGATCGGAAATAAACTTCTCCCTAAAAAACTAAGCCAAAACGGAAACTTTAATTGTTCGCTGTGTTGCCATCGCAAATGCTGATTCTATAGTAGCACGTTGGTGATCTACTCTAGCTTTTAAAGCAGTGCTATTGACTTGGATTGTTGCGCTATCTTCAGAGAAATTTGCTAAAGCGCAGTGTTGAGATAATAGCACTTTCAAAGAGGGTGGAACTTTAGCCAGTACAGTTTGCCAAACCTGTTGAGGAGGAACTGTAACACCTGAAAACGAAGCCGGAGGTGAGGTGATGCTATGTGTATTAACAGGGGAGTAGGTGGGTTGAGAACTCGGTAATAATCCTAATACAGCCACCTCAAGCCATAGCCAAGATTGGGTTGAAAATTTGATTTGAGATTCGCAAGTTCTCAAGTGTTGAATGCTGGCTAAAATTCCATTGCGACCCAAAGACTTTGCCAGTTTTTGCAACTGTTCTAGCTCAACTTCAGTTGTTGACAACTCCCTTGGAATTTTTCCAGTTTGAGCGATTAATAAGAGAGTATAGAATTGAGTTAAATTCTGAAGAATAACCAATGGTTCTTTTCCAAAGTTGAGCAAAGTTTGCACTTGATTAATTGTATCCAATTCGGAGTCCGATGCGATCGCTTCAACCAAAGATAGTAATTCCTGCTGTGGCACTGCACCCACTAATTCCCATACCAATTGAGAAGTAATCACCGATTCTAACAAGCTTAGTTGTTCTAATAAGGATAGGGCATCTCGCAATCCTCCAGTTGCTAACTGAGCCACTAAATGGCTTGCCTGTGAATCCATTTCTAAGCCTTCTAATTGGGCAATTTGGTTTAAATGGTTAACCATTGCGTCAATAGAAATACGCTGAAAATTATAGCGTTGGCAACGAGAAATAATGGTAGTCGGGAGTTTTTGAGGTTCAGTCGTACAGAGAACAAAGACTACATTATGGGGAGGTTCCTCAAGAGTTTTCAATAAAGCTTGAGTCGCAGCACCACTTAATCCATGTACTTCATCAATGACATAAATTTTGTAGCGAGCTTGTACGGGAGTTAAATGCGCCCCTGTACAAATTTCTCGAATTTGTTCAACACCATTATTGCTAGCAGCATCAAGTTCTAAAACATCTAAGGCAATGCCGCTCGTAATGCCTTGACAAGAGGCACATTGACCACAAGGAGAACTGGTAGGGTTTGGATGATTAAGACAGTTGAGAGATTTGGCAAGAATTGGAGCCGAAGATGTTTTTCCTGTTCCTCTTGGCCCTGTGAATAAATAGGCATGAGCAATGCGTCCTAAATTAATTCCATTGCTTAAAGCAGTTGCAATTGCTTCTTGACCGACTAAATCAGCAAAACATTGGGGGCGATATTTTTGATGAAAAGGCTGATACATTGTGTGCAAATAAGCTAAAGTTAATAAACCCCCATAAAGCCCAAATTAAAAAGAAATCATAGCAGCCCAAATGGGGTATTGTTTAATTTTCTATTTTGCATTAATTGAGTTTATGGGGGTATGAAATTAAGAAAAGTTTTACATGGGTAGTGCAGCAAGTTCTAGTTGAGAATCTTCTGAATCAGTCTCAGATTCTAAAGCTTCTTCGGGTTCTGTATCTATGGATTGAAATTCATCAGAAGATACTGTTAAAGCTTGTGAAGTCGATGAAAGTGAAGGGGGTTCTGCAGTCCACAATTCTACAGGCATCACCAAAACTGTTGCAGTTCCAAGAGAGTTAGCAACTGTGTTGAGTGTGGCTGGAGTATTGGCTTCATTGAATGAAAAGCGTACCTCAGAAGTTGGAATCGCTTTGAGGGCTGGAATCAAAACATCAGCATCGAAACCAATTTCCAAACCCTCACCTTGAATTAAAGCAGGTAGAGATTCTGCCCCTGAACCAATGTCTTGTCCTTGTCCATATAAAGAGATCACTTGCTCAGTCGGATTAAGAACTAAGCGAATAATTTTATGCTTATCGAAAGTAGCTAGACGAGTAACGGCTGCTAAAAGTTGATGAGAACTAACCGTAACTTCATGACTCCATTGTTTAGGAATCAATAGAGTATAATCAGGATAATCCCCTGTTAAAGCCCGACAAACTAAACTGAAGGTAGCACTGGTAAATAGAATTTGGCTTTCATTAAAATGCAGTAGCACTTCAGAATCGGTTAAGTTATCTGTGGGATTTCCTAAGAGTTTTTGCAGTTCTTTCAAAGCGGTTTTGGGGATTGTAATTCCCCATTGGCTTGAGGCAGAAGGAAGGGATTTGCGTTTAGTTTTGTGTTTTTTGGTGGTTTCGGATTGTTGTTTATTTTCATGAGTCGGGATAGAATCTTGAACAACAGCAAGGACTTTTCCATTGGTGGCGGCGAACTCCACTTGGTCGGCTTCTACAGTTAATCTAATGCCGCTTAAAACTGGCTTCATCTCATCGGTTGTTGCTGCAAATAAAGTGGTTTTTAAACCACGAGCTAGAACAGTAGCAGTTAATCGGATTGCTGGGACTGTTAAGGGGAACTCTGTGGGTAACTGAGGAAATTGAGAAGCTTTGAAGCCTCGGAATGTATAACGTTTACCTGCGCTGGTTAATATCGCTTCAGTTTGATTAAGTTCCACCTCAAAAGATAGTTCTTCGTCTTTCGGGAAACTAGCAATCAGATTCAGCAAGTGTTTAGCAGGGAGAGTCGAAGCTCCCTCAACTTCAACAGGAGCATTAAATTGGGCAGTGATACCCAAGCTGAGGTCAAACGCTCGAACTTCTATTGTTTGAGGAGTTGCTAACAGAAGAACATGAGCCAAAATTGGATGATTAGGCTTAGTGGGTATTGCTCCCATGACAGTATTAAGGGCTGTCGTGAGTTGTTTAGCAGGACAGGAAAATTTCATGGTGATTTTGAAGTAATTAATGAGGGGACATTATCCACCCAACTCATGAAGGATGGATAAAGAAATGGAGTGTTTAATAATCGGGATGTTGAACTGAGGATGCTGAGGGAAGTTGATGCCGAGTATTGGGGTTAGCTTGGTGTTCTGGAATTAGTAAAGGTTGAGCAGGTTGCAAGGCTTCCCAAACTTTTTGTTTGTTTTCTTTGTTAAATCCAACAAAATACTGCTTCCAGGTTTCAAGGGTAGGAACTTCATGAGAAATGACTTTACAAGCAGGGCTTTTCTGTTTCGTACCAGCGAGTTCTCGTGCTGTTGTAAAACAAAATACACACAAGCATTTAAAGAGATTATTTTTACCTCGAGCCGCAATGCGGTTGGTGATAGCATGGCAAGCCGTCATTTCATCAATAAACTCTTGCCAATGAGTGGCAAAAGTAGCTTGGTTTGCACCACTAGCTCGGTAGGATAGGGGAACTTGATGCAAGGGCCGATTGTTTTCATCAACTAAAAACACCTCAAAATACTGAGTATTACCAATATTTTCATCCTCTTTGTGTTCAGGTAGGTAGCGTCCCAAAAGCGTAATTTGTTTTGATTCTTTGGTGGCTTTGCGGTCATAAGCCAAGGTAAAAGTTCGAGGACAGACCAACATTCGGGGTGCAGAAATGAGAAGTCCTTGTTCCTCTATTCCTGTGACCTCAAAGGTGTAGGTTGTCAGTAATTTTTCATCAAAGTTCAACCATCCTGCTTTTGCCATTTGTTTGGTTGGGATAAAGTAACCACACAGTTTAGGAGTAGTGCCTCGTAAGGCTTGGATGCGTGGCAGCCGAGCATTGGGGTCAAGGTACTGAGGGTCAGCAAATTCATCTCGTTCTAATTCGAGTTCGGGAGTTTCTGTGTTATTCATGATTTCATTAGGGTCAGAAAAATTTGCTGATTCTGATTGAGTCGTTTTATTTTTCACGGGTTCTCCCAGAAATAATTAATAAGGACTAGGGCTGTGTACGAAGGGCATTTTACAAGAGGAAAATTGCTAGACTAGAAGGGAAGTTCTGTTTGGGAGTTTTCCTGATGTATGTCCGAAAAATTAGGAAGAGAAAAAGCTAAATTCAGAGATTTTAACTGAGTCATCATTTCTTGCTTTTTTTCTTCTTGGAGCAGTTGATGAAGTCGAGACAAGTAACTAATAATTTCAGCAAGTTTTTGAAGGGAGTCTGTATTAAATTTAAGTTCCAGATACTCTTCAGAATCAGAGATTATTAAACTTTTACAGCTTGAGTTAGAAAAAGAATTAATTACACTTGTTGAGGAAACTTCACAAATTAATTGTTGATGAATCATAGCTTAAGGGTTAAAAATGCAAATCTACATCACTGTGACCGAGGTGAGAAGCATCCCACCGTTCAAACCACTCTTTTTCTTGGTCTCCATTTACTTCGTCGTCGCTTAATTTAGCATTGGCTTCGATTAAAGGTGATGGCAAGATTGTTATTTTTTCAATGAAAAAGGGAGATTGAACCTGGGAATCAAAGAAATTTTGGGAGGAATTTAGCATTAAATTTAAGCTCCAATAGATCACAGGAGAGGCGCGTCAGCGCTAAGTTTTCATCGACTAATTTTGTTGAGTCGTTTAACCAGTCGAGTTGCATCGATTATTTTCCATCCTTCAAGATGGCAGCGCTCTTTGGCTTCCTCTAGTTCTTGGGAAGTTGTCAACAGCTTATAGCGTAAAAAACCACCAGAAACCGGAAACACATAAGTTTGCCATCCCTTCAGAATTTGTACATAGGAAACTTGTTTAAACACTTGCATGGTTAAAAGATGAAATGAACACTCCAAGAAATGCTTTGAATATTAGCGGTTGTCCAGACTGGTAGAAAAAGCCTGGACAAACCTGATTAGAAAAGATTTCAGTTAGCTTAAACAAGGCGAATATGTTTGCCTCTGGGCAAAACTTTGGCAATCACACGACCCTGCTCATCACAAAGTTCTCCTGATTCAGTAGCAAGAACATCCTCTTTAAGCTTTTGTGTATTTAATTGGGGAAGTTGAAGAACATATTCAGCCGGAAAATCTTGAACTGCAAGTTCTGAATTAATCCAAACTTGAGGTTGACCTCCATTTTGACAAAGGGAAACTTTACACAAGAGTCCTTCGAGTTTACGTCCTCGTTGTTCACCGAGTTGTTCAATTCTCTGTTCCATAAATCCCAATAGCTTTTCTGTTAGCCAAATAATCCGGGCTTCATCATTTTTAGCTAAACTAGAGATTCGTTTGGCTTCAAGTTGGCGGAACTCTCGGTTAGCTTTTAGACGATTGATATAAGCGACATATCCATCAATTTTCTTTTCTAACTTAGGTTCTAACTGTTGATAAATTTCTTCTGCCATCGCTTTGTCTTCTGGATTTTCAGATTCCAGATATTGACTGAGCAGTTCAAGCTGTTCTCCCAATTCATCTAACGTTTCAGAAATGGGTTGAATGGATGTATTTGCCATTTTTTTACTATTTTCCTTTACGGTTTATTGATGAAGCTAATGCAGGTTCTTGTGTGTCTAAAGTTAGTGGAGAAGGAGGGGATGTCGTTTCAAAAGTTAGGCTTGCTTCTACAATATCAGCACCAGAATCCTTAGCTAACATTGCCAACATAGCCTCCAGTTGATTAGCTTCGAGGTTTGGTGCTTGTCGCCGGATTTCCTGAGTTTTCACTAATTTCCAGATGGCTAAAGCCTCTGAAGGCGAAGCTTGCTGAACCGCTTGTCGAACCAAACGAATTAGCTTTGCGGTAGCCCGTTGTAGTTTAGCGTCGTTATTTGATGAGTTCATGATTGAATTTTGTAGTTCAATTGTATCTGATAATGGCGCGTCAGCGCTGTGATAATACTGTTGAGTTAAGAGCCACTATTGATTGTCGTTCAAGCAGAGCCAGAATCAGGTGGGTAGCACACCCCCATACCTTACATTCCCAATTAACCCTTGATAGCCTCTGGCTAGGTCTGATAATTGCAGCACTTCCTAATCCTTGCTGTTCAATTGCTATTTTAAATCGAAGGGCGTCTTCTTCTGTGTGAAAACCGAAGTAGGTTGTCTTTCTGTTACCTTTGGAGTCGGTTATTGTCGCAATTCGATCTGAAAGTACATTGAGATGAAAGCCTGAACCTAAGTCAATTTGTCGAGGTAAGGAGGGGTAATGAGAAGAATTCATGGCTTTTAAATTTCAATTTCTGGAATGGAATCAAGATAATTCTTGATAGATATTTTTCCTGTTAAAAATTGAGTCAATGTATCTTCAACAGGAAAGCTATTAGTCACGTCTGGGGGTGAAATTTTAGAAAGAACTTGTTCGAGTTGCTCTTGAAAAGCTTGATAAGCTTCCATACTATAGGAGCGGCTGACTTTAATGGGATCATTCTCTTCTTGAAGAAACCAATAAGTCATCCGAATTTGAGAAGGCAGATAAGACTCAGTTTTGGCTAGGATGAATAAGTCAAGTTGAGGCTTCCAATCGGTGAGGACGTTTTCTAAATCTTCAGGGCAATGAGTTGTCCAATTGATAATTTCAAGTTGCTGATACTGATAAATGAGTAAGTCAATTTTGGTAGAAAGAATGACATTGTTATATGGAAATTGAAGCAATTGTCCATAGGTTTTCCAGGTATTGGGTTCGTTACTCCAGATTTCAGGAGCTAATAATTGTAGTTGAGAGAACCACTGTTTAAACTGAGGGGTGTTGGCTAGAAAAGGAGCGATAGGAAGTTCCATCAAAGATTGTTCCATCAGGAGACGAAATTGTTCTTCTTTTGGATGAGTTTTAACTTCTGTTATTGCTTCCATATTCTCAAGATTGTTTGAAGCAGCAAGACGAGATAAATCTTCAGCCGTTATCCATATCATGTGAGTTTACTAAAATAAAAAAGGGTTTAGAGTAGAAGTCCAACTCATTGAAATCAATCCCAAGATAAGAAGGGGGTTCGTTGATCAACTAATTGGATAGAAAGTTGAGGAGGAGGACTGGTAAAGTTTAAAAAATCTAATTTAGGTTCAGGAAAGCTAAGATCAATGGTTGGGTCAATGAGAGGAAAATGAGAATTTTTTTGGAGTATTTGGAGGAGGTTAATTCCCACGGGTAAGGGATGCGCTTCAAATGAATAAGTATACCAACGCCTACCTAAGCGGGAGGTTTGCGGAATTAAAGTAATACGAGTTAATTGATTGAAAAGGTTCTGTCCTTGTTGAATTTGATAATTGAGAAAAGGACGCAAGGCATCTGATTGTCCACTATTAAGTAAAGCAAAACTCCAGTTCATTTGAGGATCTAAAAAACATAAGTTAATCCAGTCCTGTGCCATTAAGTTAGGGAAAGGTTGACCGTAAACCGCAGGTGTAGCATGAAGAATAATTGTATCTAGCGATTCCGAAAGTTCTACTAAACCTGTTGAATTTTCTCGATACACTTTTCCAGATGCTCGATTGAATCGGTAGCGACAAGTTAGCATTATTAGTTCTCTCCTAATATCACTTTGTAAGTGCCAGTTTTTAATCCTGGCACTTAACTTTTAAAACTCGTTAATTCCAATGCAAATCTCGATGGGATGAGGGATTAGGTGAGGTGTCAGAAGATTCAGATGAATTAAAGGAACTGACAGGAGATGCTAATTCACCTCCGCCATTAATAGCCCACTTTCTCAAAGCATTTAATTCTTCTGTATCCCCTCGAAATTGTGCAGGTTTAGAGTTAATTAAATTAAGCAAGCGATCGCCACTCACAATTCTAGGATGTCCTAAAGCAAATGCTTCTGTGGCAGCTTCTTTAACTACATTACGGATTTCTGCACCCGTCATTGAAATAGAGCGTTCTGCTAATTGTTGAATCCAGTTAGAATCTAATTCAATGAGATAATGAGAAAGTTGCACTTGCCAAATTTCTGCTCTTGTTGAAAGATTGGGTAAATCCACATAAAACACTTTGAAGCGACGCAGCATTTCTTTAGAAAATCCCCAAGGACGATTAGCTGTTGCAGCAACAATTACATCTGTTTTGTTCTCTTCAAGCCAAGTTAATAATGTTCCTATCATCCGAGAAGATGTTCCCCCGTCCCTCTCAGAAGACTGTTGAGAAACTTGTTTATCCATCTCATCAATCCACAGTAAGCAGGGCGCTAAAGCTTCCGCTTGTTGCAAAATACTTCTGAGATTTGCTTCACTACTACCGAGTTCTTTACTCATTAGTTTTCCCAGATCTAACACTAAACAAGGAACTCCCCATTCGGCAGCGATCGCTTTAACCGCTAAAGATTTACCTGTACCAGACACACCAATAAAAAGAACATGAGCAGGTTGATCTAGATGATGAGTAGCACGGGAAGTAGCATCAAGCAATGGGAGTTGCATTTGCGCCCAATGACTAATGGCAGGAAGACCTTGCACAGGTACATCGGGGGATGGGGCAAAAGTTACGCCTTTGCTTGCCAAATGCTGCTTTTTAATTTCCAGAATTTGGGTAATCGCTTGGGGTGTAATGCCTCGGTTGGTAATTACCACCAGTTGCAGTGCATCTTCAATGCCTTCAGTTGTCATTCCTTGAAGAGCACCAGTCAATTGTCGTTGTTGTTGCTCACTTAGATTGACTTCAAAATCAATGTTATTTTGTCTGGCATTGGCAGATAGAAAAGTAATTTTTTTAATCTTAAGCTGTTCAACTTCTAATTCTGTGGGTAAAGGATTAGATAGTTCCCACACTAAATCTTGAAAATAATGGGGAATATTTAACCCATGATGAGTCAGTATCAAACGATGGGGCGAACGCTTAAGTGCGAAAAATAGATCTTTGGAAAGTCTTAACCAGTCGGAACGGGAATTGCCTTGAGTGACCAATTCAAGGAAATCTTTAGCGAGAATTAAAGTAGGCTGATTATCTTCAGAAATAAGGTGTTCTAAATGTTTAATGAAAGTAATAACAGGATGAACTTCTTGATTAACATTGGGGGTAGCACTCTTGTCAATTTTAGTAATCAGATTTCTCTCAACTCTGGGAGTTAAGTTAAGGAATTGGTTCCCACAATCCCATTGGATTAAAACTCTGTATCGTTCTCGGAGTTCTAGGGCAATTTTTTCAATCAATGCAGGTTCAGAAGCAGCAGGTGTATCCACTGTAACCGTAGCAATTCCTGCTTTGAACAGTAAAATAAGTTGTTCTGTGTCAAACATAGATAAAAAAGTTAAAAGGGAAAAGGAAGTTAAATTTTATAACCCGATTTAACTTCCTAGTTAATTGTTGAAAAATAAAGGATTTTCTCACTTACTCTAAATGAATATCCGTTGGTTTTTGAACTGAAAGGGTCGGTTCAAAGTATTCAGGTTTGAGTTGAGTTTGAGAACATCCTAATTGATTTAGGGGGGCTGTAATGGCCGTACAAGTTTCTCCTTCGGCATGGAAAACTTCTACTTTTAAAGGTTGCCCTTTGGTTTGAGTAATTTGGATTTGGATGGGTTGAGACATAAATTATTTAAGCGTAAACATCTACTTTTTGAGTCAAAGTTATAGTGGTTGTTCCATCTCCGGTTATCAGTGTTTCTCTTGTCCAGAGATGTTCAGGATAGTGAATATCAATGAACGCTGTATTATGAGCAATTTGCAGTTCTTCTAGGAAATTTTGGACAGTTTTAAAATGTTTTCCCAGTAAATTGCGTTCAAAATCCCAAGGATCAATAACGGATTCAAAACTGTTTTGTTCAGGATGCCAACGAAAGCCAAGATCTAGTAAGCCTTCTAAGAAGTTACGACGAATGACAACCTCAGCTTGTTGTTCATCGGTTTTGTCGTAATCATTATTAAGCAGAACCGGAACATTATGGTTTTCAATCTCTGAATTAATTCCCACTTTTTCGAGAATTACTTCAAGTGCTTTTAGAAGGGATTGTCGATGAGATAGAGTGGTTTTAACAGTTGAAAAGTGGCTCATGGATTAACTTTCCATTAGGAGGTAAATTATTCCCATTTAAAGCGCATCCGCGCTCTTAATCAGGTCTTTAGAGGAATCCTGTTTTGAGATTAAAGTTTGTTGGGAAGTATAACGAGGAGAACTACTACCACTTTCTGCATGAAAGTAGGTAGCAAATCGTCGTAAGGTTTTGGTTAACACCAGTTGGGATAACATTTCTATTGCTTCAGTAGCAACTCGTTGGTTAATAAATAAACTTTGAACATTTCTTTGAGCGATTTCAGCACAAGAAATGGGGTTTTTAGAGAATTCCTCTGGCTGTGGTAAAAGCAGTTCAGGATGTTGCCAACTAGGAGAAGGAAGATGGATACAGAAAGAGGGATTTTTAAAGTCATTAAAGGCGGTTTTAGCATCAAATGTGTTAGTAGAACCGATTAAGACTTGTCCGGCGGGTATGCCTTGACCCATATTTCCACAATCTAACCACCAAATTTCAGGAAAGGGTTCTCTGAAGTAGTAACCCTCATAATCTAAACATTGACTTAGTTCTATTCTTGCGGTACTATTATCAACGCATCCAATGATAATAATTAGTTTTTGCCAAGAACGTTGAATCATTGAAATTGAGAATTGTTCTGCGATCGCTCCAAGTTTAACTCCATAAGCTAAACTATATCGAACGGCTAAAATATCAGCTTTATTCAAACCAATTTCAGCTTCACAAAAGTTTTGTCGTGGAACATTAACGGCTTCTACTGAATCAAAATCTACAAGCACACCTTCAGCCGCTATTCCCCCTTTTTCCAATGCTAAGATGAGTCGTGCCAGCATTGGGGCTAAAAATCCTCCGGTTCCTCCACAACCAACTTGAATAAATTGGATTTGTTTATGAGGAGCAAGGGCAATTGGAAGTGCATTATAGTAAGAATTGTCTATCATAATTTTAGAAAACCGCATCAGAAATTTGAGGGGGAAGATTGAAAACCCAATGACTCGGAATTTCCCAGAAGAGTTGGTGGTAAACTCCAATTCTTAAGCGCAAGGTGGGTTGAGTAAAAATTGTACCGAGAACTCCATAAATTTTGAAGCCGGATTCTTCTTCATTATCAATTTGAGAAAATGAAGCTTCCATAACATGATGACTGTGAATTTCGATGAGGATATTTGAGCTACTTTCCCAACGAGTTACGCTTAAAAAGTCACGGGTTTGTAATGGAACTGTTAATTGCCAATGGAAATCTTGCCAAGACAAATGGAATAGAATTTCTTGAGGCGCTACATTTTGTGACAGTCTCAGAATTTCTTGTAATAAAGTTTGGGGAACTTTAGGATATTGAAGATGAAACTGTGGAGGAACAAAAGCTAACCCAGGAATTGTACAAGCTCTGAAAGGAGCAATGACATTTAATCCTTCCCGAACACTTCTAAGCATGACACCATTGCCTGCCATAATAAACTCATACATCAAAGCGTTAAAAGGGGGAAGGGTTGGATTTTGAGCGATCAAATAATTCGCTAGTGGTGGAGTAGTCAGGGTTTGATTAGACATTCAATGACTTCAGCAATAGTGACTTTTTGCTTGGAACTCTTGGAATCAGAAATAGCGATTAAGTCCCCTAATAGGTAATGTTTTGTATTAACCAATTTTGCCCATTGCAACCTTATATCTTGAGGAAATTTCCGTGATTTTCCTGATACACTATCACCATTGAAGGGAGTCTGTATAAAGAGATTCCATACATCATTAATAGTTGTTGCCAAGGCAGTTGGTACGGGATTAGATCCAAAGCAAATTCGACCATTAAAATTAATATTGGGAAAAGGTGCATTGTAAACTTGAGCTTGTGGATCAAACTGTTTAGATTTGATTGCCCATAAATAGTATTGATGGTTAACTCCGATTAAAACTAATCCAGGTAAAGGAATCGAAATCATTTGAAATTGAGAATGATTTTCTAACGTTAGTAAGTTGTGACGAGAAGGGGGAATAAATTTAACAATCCATTGTGCTTTTTGATGGCTGCCAATACGAACAATACCAGGGGAAAGAAATCCTGAATCTATAGGTAATTCAGAGAAAGCATTTCTGACCGCTTCACTGGAAATAAACTGGGTTAGAGTTTGGTTGTCTTTTTGATATCGAATTAGGTATTGTCCCTCTAAAATAATTAAGGTACAAAGAACTTGAGAATTGAGAGAATTAATAAGGGCATGAGGATTAAGCGGTGTTAGAGAAAGATTCATCTTTTTGGGCTAAATTCCAAAGATTAATAAGCGTGAGTTGGTTAGCAATTTCTGTTTGTAACCATTGTTTCAACTCCCAAAAAGCCGTTTTTAGTTTAAGGGCTTCTTGCCAATCTTGAGTTAGGATATCAATGTTATCTTGGTTCCATTCAAGGTAAATACTACTTTCTAAGGTGGCATCAAGCCAAATATTCCCTGTACTATGATCGATAATACTCATCACATCATAGAGATAGGATAAAGGTTCTGGTACAGTCTGGCAAAGAGATTGAAGTTTCTGCCAATCAATTTGTTCAACCGTTAAAACATCACTGGGATTAATTTCAAAATGTTGCTTCCAACTTGTTTGAAGGTAACTAGAGTCGTATAAGCAAATTAGGAACTGTTCAATGGGTTCAAATTCATCTATACTAATTGAATACCAATCAAAGTTTTGAGGAATAAAAGGAATAAAAGAGCAACGTTCATCTAATTCAAATTCATTTTGAAATATCGGAAAAAGCCGTTCATTAACTAAATCAAAAAATTCTAATTCTCTGAGAGAATGAACTGAATTAAAATTAAAGCTTAAAACCGGCGATGTTGAATGATTCCAGCTATCGGGAAAGTTGATTTTATAAAGGGAAAGTATTATACTGCTTTCCCTAAGTTGTTCTAAATAATCTAATCCATCCTTAACTTGCGTAGGAACTTTGAGAGATTGCAAGTAAGTTATTGCATTTGTTGATAATGAAGGAGTTAAAAACATAGAATTGGATAACAACAGGGCTGGGGTGAGGAATGGATTAAATTAGAGGTTGTCTTTGAGGTACTGTGAATTTCTATTTCTGCTTGAGCGATCGCTGCATCAATTTCTTCCCTTATTTCAATTAAAGTTTCTACCGTTAATTGACCCTGGAGTTCGAGTTGTTTGAGTTTCCAACTTAAAGCCAAAGCGGGGTTGATGGCTTCCGGTGCTGCTTTAAGAGAGTTAACAAGTGCAACATTTCCCTTAGTGCCAACTTTCTTAACAATTTCAATGTGTTCTTCTCCATCTACCATCTTTCGAGTTAGCGTAGCTCCAGCAACATCTGCATAGAATGGAAGTAGAGTTTTGATAATGGTTTCATCTGTTGCTGCTTGTTCAGGAGACAAAGGAATTCGTTGACCTTCAAGAATTAAGATAGGCATGGTTTTAAAACAGAGTAAGTTGATGTTTGGGAGATGAAGATTGAGAAGAAACTGATGAGGAAAGTGGAGGGGGTGAATCTACGGAGCGTTTCTGGTAATTGTGTTGTGATTCTTCAAGTGTTTGCTTCTCAAGTAATTCTAGTGCAATTGCTTTTCTTTGGGGAAGTTCATTTTCTAATTGTACCAACATTGAGTTGATTAAATCGGGAAACCTTAATTCCTCAAGGGTTGTTTTTGAAAGAATGGGTGGAGAATTAGAAATTCCCACACCGATCAGAGCAACTCTGGGTTGGTTCAATTCTGTTTGAGGTAAGAGTTGAATGTGAATGGTAATTGTATTAGTTTCAAAATTATACTGACTGTCCAAATCTGACATTTTTCACCTTGAATTCACTTAACTTAAGCGCGTCAGCGCATTCTAGTGGAGATATGAAACTGTTTCATCTCCAGTTGTCTAGCCAAGTTAAGAGTTGATTCAACTGTTCATTATTGAGAGCAAACCATTCTCCTGTTTTTCGATAATGGGCAAATTTGGTATGGGTAGCTTTTTCTAATGCGATCGCATCTGAACAAAAAAGAGTTTTAACCACATTTAACGAGACTGCACAGGATGTTTGTAAAGTTTGTAGTCGCTTTTTGAGGTTTGTTGTTCGACCAATTTTATACAAATTACTAACTCCTGAACGAACAACATAGATGTAGCCTCTGCGACTAGACAAGGTTGAAGCTTCTGATAATTTAGCAATCTGCTCATATTGAATTTTAATTTGAATTTCTCCAGCTAACAGCTTTTCAGGTTGAAAGGGATAAGAAACAGAAATTAGCTGAAGTTGGTCTAAAAGTTCTAGCGAGCGTTGAATAGCAGAAGAGGAAACGTTGAGAACCTGTGCTAAGGTAGTTAAACGGGTTAAAACGATTGAAGAATTAGGGGGCTGAGTTTTGGATTGTTTTGATGAAGTACGAAAAGCAATATCACACAATTCTATCAGCAGATTGACTGCTAAATGATCGCAGTAGGCTGTATCTTCTTGCTCTCGAAGGATAGTAGTATACCAAGAGTGAAGAGATTTATCTTTGAAATTCATAAGCTTTTTTTAAGTTCCAAGATGCTACTTGTTTTAAGTGCTTTAAACGGGCTGTATGAGTTTTTTGGTGAGGATTTTCAGCCCAATAGAAATACTTGAGGGATGGCATTAATTCTGAGATTGGATTAAAACTGGGGTGGTAACTGGGCATTAAGTTAGAGAGATAGCCGAGTTCTTGCTTGAGCGATCGCCACCAAGATTGAGCAACTGCTTTCGAGGAAAACCCTACTATTGCTTGATAAAATTTATGATCTGTACTGGTTCGATAGCCAACCTATTCTGATAATTTGACGAATGGAAGAATAGGACTAATTGAGTTGTTTTTAAGCTCTAGGTCATCATAGCTAATGTTATTTTCATCCGGTTCCCATTTAATGATGACAGGTTTTTTAGAGTTAAGTTTTAACTCGATAACTTGCCCAAAGTTATAGTTATAGTTGCATTCTTTGGAAGAGTTAAGCCGAGATTTAAGTGTAGACTGAACAACAGATGAACTAACTTGATAACCCCATAAACCAACAGTCCGTTTTTTTTCCTCTAGGTAAGATAAGAAAGCATCTTGCCATGCTGTTTGTAAATCTTCACCCAAAAACTGTTCTGCTTGTAAATATTTGCTTTGGATGAAAGCTTTTTTGAGAGCAGATGCAAGATTAGGGGATGAGTGTAGTTGTTCTAAAAGATTCTGGGGACTATTGAGATCTAGCCACAAGTTAGCCCAAACTTTTAACTCAGTTAAACTTAAATTTTTAGCAGCATCTAGGATATTTTTTGAGGGCAAGTCAATCAGACAAGCATAAGGAATTCCGGGGAAATCCTTAAGGGGAAAAACCCAAGATTCATTTTGATTAAGTAAATGATATCCTGCTTCATCAACGCTTTTTAGCCAAAATAAAGTTTGTGAAAGCTGAATTAACTCATCTGTTTCAGTTATCGCTAACGTTCCATTTGGAATTATTAAAAAAGTTTTTTGAGGAATAAATAAAGCAAGCGGTTTAATCTTTAAAGTCTGCAACATATCCCAGGAGTAGCAGAATTTTTCAGAAACTTGCTCAGAATTAGATTCCCACCAGGAAATTTGGATCGGATAATGGGAGTTAGAAATAACCTGTGAGACAACACCAAAGTGTTTTCCATTGGTTACAAATGTTCCTTTGAGGAATGGCTCTGTTACTTGATGAATTTTAACAGGTGCTAAAACGTGGCTGACTCGAAAGTTAGGAATTGATAGTTGAGGCTCTGAAGTTTTTGGCATTAATGAAAGTAAGTTAATCCAGTCAGAGGTAATGGGGCTTGAATAAATCTTGCTTAAATTCAACATAAACATTGTCCCATTCTGTTGATGTTAGAAGCATGAGCTAACCAGTTCACGAATATTTAGCGTAGTGATGTAGGGTGCGCTCAGTAATTCCAATCCCCCGAAAACTTTCCCATTTGTATTGACATTCTTCCGGTTGATATTTATGGCTTAATTGGCTCCATTCCTCCCAATCAGGAAGTAGAGAATCGCTAATATATTTCAGTGACATTCCTATGAATATCCATGATTCATAGTCGTCAGCATAGCGAGGATGGATAATTTCCAACAGCAGCTTTGCTTGTTCTACGGTTATAGAGCAGCTTGGGAAGGAAACGGAGGAGATTTTTGAGGTTGATACTCTCTTATATTTTCGAGACGGTTGGGGTTGGGAAAGTAACTCAATCACCCAATCTGGTGCGATCGCAACTTCAGTTGTATCAGGTCGATTAAGCCAGTGGTAAGAACCTGTAAGGGGATGGGGAGAAGGAGGGAGAACGGATTGATGCCCCTCTCCCCTTAGTTCCAATCCTTCACCGGAGACAGTGGAGATTTTACGGGACTTAAAGCTTGTTGTTGGACTGGGAATAGAAAAGAGATATTGCGCCCTCCCCGACCGCCCCGAAGACCAACCGACAGTCACAGGTAATCCTTGACCCGCAGACAATTTTTCGACAACATCCATTGCACTCATCCCATCAATATCAATAGCAACTAAAAACTCAGATTGAGTTTGTCCACAGAGCAACCCAATCCCCTTGGGAGTGACAGAGTACAATTTGTTATTTTTATTGAATACAGCGACTGAGCCTTGGTGAATCAGGGATGTTTTTAGGGATGGGGGAGAGAAATAATGATGTTGCCAGGAATAACCTAATGGTTGTTTGTTACCATTGACAGGAATGATACGCCAGTGAGGAGGAAGAACACTTAATGTTTCAATGAGTTTAATCAGTGAACCCTGCATTGATAAAAATTAAAACTATCCCCTTAACAGCGCGTCAGCGCCTTGAAAAAACCATCAAAATTGTGTAAAAAAATGATGACTCAAACCCAAACCGAATCCAAACTTTACAGCTTTGATGAGTTTATCAACTGGTATCCTGAAAACTCTACTGTACGGTACGAATTGCATGATGGAGTTATAATCGAAATGCCCAAGCCAAGGGGGTTCTTCTAGACTAACTATGATAAATTCAGAGAAAAATGCCAATTTAAGAGAACTCTTCTTCTAAAATTAGCAAAGTTATTTAAGCCATAAGCTCTTCTCTTAATTAGCTTGATTTTCTGATTAAT
>NZ_JACJSC010000044.1 GCF_014697575.1 Planktothrix sp. FACHB-1365
ATTGTGTTAATTGCGGGTTTCATTGTGATAGAGATGTTGCCGCAGCAATGGTGATGCTTAATTATGCAAGGGGTATGGAACGTGCCTCTTCAGATGCAGATGAGAATACCTCTACAGGAGTGCGGAAACTTCAAGCAAGTTTCTCAGTTGAAGCGTCAGAAACGCACATCGAGCGCGATAGCGGATGTGCGTAGTTCATTATAATCATGGGTATATTCTAAGCGGTCATGATCCCATTCCCAAATCTCCTCAATTTTCCGTCCTTTATGATCAGGAGATAAACCTAAATAAAACAAAATAATAATATCCTGATTGTTCATAGCCATAGCGTTATCAGTTGTCAGTTATCAGTTATCAGTTATCAGTCTAAGAGTTAAGAATCAATTAGCTAATGACTGGTAACTAATAACTATTAGTTAGTTACTTTTTCCTCCTCCCCTTGTCCCCCTATAATCATAACAAATCTCGATGGGTAAACGGTTTAGCGTTGCTACCCGAATAAGTTGCTACAATATGTCCATCCCCAACAATTTGATATTTATAAGTCACTAATCCTTCTAAACCAACGGGGCCGCGAGGAGGCATTTGTTGGGTACTAATTCCCACTTCTGCACCGAAACCATACCGAAATCCATCTGCAAAACGAGTGGAACAATTGTGAAAAACTCCCGCCGCATCGACTTGATTTAAAAAGATATTTGCAGATTCTTGATCTTCGGTAACAATGGCATCGGTATGGCCAGAGCCGTAGGTATTAATATGAGCGATCGCTTCTTCTAAATTACCGACTATTTTAATCGATAAAATTAAATCTGTATATTCCGTTGACCAATCTTCCTCGGTTGCTGGCTTAATATTAACGATCTCTAAGGTTTTAGCATCTCCTCGTAATTCGACATTTTTAGCTTGTAATGCCGTTACTGCTTCTAATAAAAATTGAGACGCAATCTCTTGATGAACTAATAAGGTTTCTACTGCATTACAAGCAGCCGGATATTGAATTTTAGAATCAACAGTAATGGCTATGGCTTTTTTAATATCCGCCAATTTGTCAATATAAACATGACAAATACCTTCTGCATGACCTAACACCGGAATGCGAGTATTATCCTGAACAAACTTAACGAAAGAATTAGACCCACGCGGAATAATTAAATCAACATAATCATCTAATCGCAATAATTCTAAAATTTCTTCCCGTGTGGTTAATAGTTGCACCGCTTCAGGATTAACAGCCGTTTGAGATAATCCTTGACGAATTGCATTCACTAAAGCTTGACAGGAATGAATCGCTTCTTTTCCCCCTTTTAAAATTACCCCATTTCCTGATTTAATCGCTAAGGCAGAAATTTGGATCACTGCTTCAGGACGAGCTTCAAAAATTACCCCTAAAACTCCTAACGGACAAGTAATTCTTTTGAGTGTTAATCCTTGATCTAATTCCCGATGAATTTGTACCACTCCTACGGGGTCGGGTAACTTAGCAACGTCTCGTAATCCGGCAATGGTACTGTTTAATTTAGTCGCATCAAATTTAAGACGATTATATAACGGTTTGGGAATTCCTTCGGCTTCTGCGGCACGACAATCCGCTTCATTCGCTGCAATAATTTCCGGTGCTGCTGCTTCTAAAGCTTGAGCAACGGCTTCAATAGCTTGATTTTTTTCTACTGTTGATAATCCTGCTAATTTCTGTGCTGCTAAACGAGTTTTTGCAGCCAGATCAACGAGAGAAATAGAACGAGTTTCCGAAACTATCATTTTTACAACTTAACCCCAAAAGAGGGCGAAAGATTACTATTTTTTTATGATATAGCAGGGAAGGGGGAATGGGGAGCAGGGGGACAAGGGGACAAGGGAACAAGGGGACAAGGGGACAAGGGGATGAGGAAAAGTAAGTAATAGTCATTAGCTGATTGATGGTTAACTCTTAGACTGATAACTGATAACTGATAACTGATAACTGTCCAACCATTAACAGCAATGACAAATTCTGAGATGATGGGAAAGCTAGGACTATTGACATCAGTGTATAGCTTGTATGCGAATCGCTCTTTTCACTGAGACCTTTTTGCCCAAAATTGATGGGATTGTGACGCGGCTGTGTCATACGGTCGAACAGTTACAACGGTTGGGAGACGAAGTATTGGTGATTTCGCCAGCAGGGGGACTCACGGAATACAAAGGGGCTAGAATCTATGGGGTTGAGGGCGTTCCTTTACCCCTGTATCCAGAGTTAAAACTGGGAATTCCCCATCCGGGTATTCGGGTTGAGTTAGAAAAATTTCGACCGGATGTGATTCATGTGGCGAATCCGGCTATTTTAGGGTTAGGGGGCTTATATTATGCCAAAAAGTTAAATATTCCTTTAGTTGCATCGTATCATACCCATTTACCCCAATATTTACACCATTATGGTTTGGGAATGTTGGAGGAGGTACTGTGGAGTATGTTACGAGCGGCCCATAACCAAGCTCAATTAAATCTTTGTACCTCAACAGCAATGGTACAAGAACTGGGGAATCACGGGATTGAACGTCTGGATTTATGGCAACGAGGAGTCGATACCGAACTCTTTCAACCCTCATTAGCCAGCCGAGAAATGCGCGATCGCCTGAGTCAAGGACATCCCGATTGTCATTTATTACTCTATGTTGGTCGTTTGGGGGCCGAAAAAGAAATTGAACGGATCAAACCCGTTTTAGAACAAATTCCGAATGCTCGTTTAGCCCTCGTTGGAGATGGCCCCAATCGTCAAGTCCTAGAAACCCATTTTCAGGACACTCCCACTCATTTTGTCGGGTATTTGCGAGGGAAAGAGTTAGCAACAGCTTATGCGTCGGCGGATGCGTTTATTTTCCCCTCCCGTACCGAAACCCTAGGGTTAGTGTTATTGGAAGCAATGGCCGCCGGAACGCCGGTGGTAGCCGCTCGGTCTGGGGGAATTCCTGATATTGTCACCGATGGCATCAATGGCTATTTGTTTGATCCCGATGACGAAGAAGGCGCCATGACAGCAACCCAACGATTATTGGCAAACCCCCAAGAGCGGGAAACGTTGCGCCAAAATGCTCGTTTAGAAGCAGAACGTTGGGGATGGGCAGCCGCAACCCAACAACTACGCTCCTATTATCAAGGGATTCTCAGCCGTTACTCTTTGTCTTCTGCTGCTTAGGGTTCGTCAGAAACTTTAGACTGAAGACGAGGATGGAAACCATGACCATCCTTTGTCTGCTATCATCTACTCATTCTGTCTCTCTTAGTTGGGAAGGTTCTATTCCATCAAAGCCACTTAACCCTCTGGGATCAGAGTCCGACCGTTTTATCTCCATCACCCAAACTATCCCCTTCCCATGACTTTTTCTAATGCTGGTAGCATCTTAGCTACGCTGACACAAGTGGATCGTATGGGCCTCTTGGCAGCGCGTGTTAAAAACCTGCCAATAGGGGAATTTATTTGCATTTTAGATTTTATTACCGCAGAATTCCAGCAATTTCTTCGGGCTATTGATCTGATCAATAATGAAGCGATCGAAACCCTCTTAGAACAGTTGCTTGATGCCTTTACCCTCAAAATTGGGCAAATTTTACAAGCGGATTGTACAACAATTTTTTTAATTAATCGCAGCAAAAATCAACTCTGGTATACCAAAGTTGATGAGGAAACGGGACAAGCAAAAGAAATTCGTTTACCGATAGATGCCGGAATTTTAGGGTATGTGGCCCAGACGGGGGAGGTTATGAATGTGGTGGATGCCCACAATTGTCCGTTATTTGAAGCGGAAGTGGATGAACCCGTCGGGTATCATACCCACACGATTTTGTGTATGCCCATTTTCAGCAGTCAAAACCCAGAGGAAGCGGTGGCTGTGGTACGGTTGTTGAATAAAGCCGGAGATTTGGCTTTTACAGAAGAAGATGAACAACAATTTCGTTCTTTTGCAGATGCTATTGGGATTATTTTAGAAAGTTGTCAATCGTTTTTTGTGGCGGCGCGAAATCAACGGGGAGTGGCGGCATTATTAAAAGCAACAACAACTTTAGGGCAAAGTTTGGATTTAGAAACAACTTTAAAAGCGGTGATGGAACAGGCGCGGGATTTAATGCAAGCCGATCGCAGCACGTTATTTTTATTAAAAAAAGAGACTCATGAATTGTGGACAAAAGTTGCCACGGCTGATGGTTCACAAATGATGGAAATTCGGATTCCGGCTAATCGAGGAATTGCGGGATATGTGGCTTCTACGGGTCAAGTTTTGAATATTCCTGATGCCTATTGTGATCCTCGGTTTGACCCTACAACTGATCGCAGGACGGGCTATCAAACCCGCAATATTTTATGTATGCCTGTTTATAATGGGGCGGGAGAATTGATCGGGGTCACGCAGTTAATTAATAAAAATAAAGGCAGTTTTACTAATTCTGATGAGGAATTTTTAAGGGCTTTTAATGCTCAGGCGGGAATTGCCTTGCAAAATGCTCAGTTATTTGAAAATGTGATGGTGGAAAAACAATATCAGAAGGATATTTTACAAAGTCTTTCTGATGTGGTGATTTCAACGGATTTACAAGGAAGAATTGTCACGATTAATGATGCGGCTTTGGAATTATTAGGCTGTCCAAAACCTCAAACCAATGATCGCACCATTCGTCAATATTGGGAAGAAAAATTAACGGGTCGTTATGTGTGGGACGTTGTACCGATTGAAAATTTAAGATTCCGTTTAGAAGATAGTTTACGCAATGCGGCGCGTCATTATGTCCCTGAACAAAGTTTAACGGTGGGTTTAATTAAACAAGAAGAACCCCAAGGAAAAATTGCGGGCTTAATTCCGACTTTAGTGATTCCTGATCGCTATCATGCTGAGATTTATTATCCTTGGGGAGAAGCGACTCCTTTACAACCCAAGGGAACCCTTGATCCAATAACACAATTTCGGGAAATTGAACGCAGTATAAATTTAACTGTAAACCCCCTAACTAACCCAGAAGGAGGGGTTCGAGGGGGGTTAGTGGTGTTAGAAGATATTAGCCGAGAAAAACGGATGAAAACGACCATGTATCGGTATATGACTCCGGGTGTTGCTGAACAGGTGATGGCGCTTGGAGAAGATGTATTAATGGTGGGAGAACGTAAAGAAGTTACGATTTTGTTTTCAGATATTCGGGGCTATACAACCTTAACTGAAAATTTAGAAGCGTCGGATGTTGTTGCATTATTAAACCAATATTTTGAAACGATGGTAGAAGCGGTTTTTTCCCATGAAGGAACCTTAGATAAATTTATTGGCGATGCGTTAATGGCGGTTTTTGGTGCTCCCCTTCCTTTGCGAGATAATCATGCGTGGATGGCGGTACAATCGGCTTTAGATATGCGCCGACGCTTAAAGGAATTTAACCAAATGCGACCGGATGAACCGCAAATTAAAATTGGGATTGGGATGAGTTCGGGTGAAGTGGTATCGGGAAATATTGGATCACAAAAACGCATGGATTATACGGTAATTGGAGATGGGGTGAATTTAAGTTCTCGTCTGGAACAAATTACGAAACAATATGGCTGTGATATTATTATTAGTGAGATGACTTATCATTTATGTCGAGATAAAATTTGGGTGCGAGAATTAGATCGAGTTCGAGTGAAAGGAAAGCAGCAAGCTGTGAGTATTTATGAGTTAATTAGTAATCGTTCTGTTTCCTTAGATTCATCTACAAAAGCGTTTTTAGATTGTTTTAATCAAGGCAGAATAGCTTATTTAACGAAAGAGTTTAAACAAGCAATTTTGATTTTTGAAGAAGCAAAAAAAATGCGTCCAGATGATCGGGCGGTACAAATTCATATTGCGCGATCGCAACAATATTTACAAACTTCTGTTCCTGAAGAATGGGATGGAGTTTATACCATGACAACCAAATAAATCAATCTCTTATTATTCTGAACACGGCGAAGAATCTCCCAGTTAAAATTTCCCTGAGTCATAAAAGAGGGGATAATATAAAATTTTTAAATGTTTGCTATAAATCCCCCTGTAGAGACGTTGCATGCAACGTCTCTACAGGGCGGCTGGGGGGGATCATCTGTAGCGTTCATAAGGGGATTTCATATCACTTTTTCTCACCCTCTATTCCCTATTTTCTTTTCCCTTCTATTCCCTGTTCCCTGCTTTGCACTGAGCTTGTCGAAGTGTCGAAGTGTTCCCCATTCGTAATTCGTAATTCGTAATTCGTAATTCTCTGTTCCCTTTTCCCTCTTCCCTTTTGTAGCATTTTTTTCAGGATTTCATATAACCTTAAATTGACAGGTAAATTTGCGAACCTTGACTGGTTTTATGCACTTCAATTCGAGCTTGAAAGGCTTCTTTTAAACTGGGAATATGGGTGACAGTTAGAATACAAGCAAAATCAGAAGCGATCGCATTAATGGCTGCAATTAACCGATCGCATCCTTCCGCATCTTGGGTTCCAAAACCTTCATCAATAATTAACATTTGTAGAGAGGTTCCCGCCCGTTGTGCTAATAATTTAGCTAAGGCTAACCGAATCGCAAAATTAATTCTAAAGGCTTCTCCCCCCGAATAGGTTTCATAAGAACGAGTTCCCCGCGCATCCGCAATTAAAATTTCTAAGGTTTCAATCATTTTAGCGGTTTTTGCAGATCGGGTACTGCGTCCGGTGCGTTGGGTGACAAATTGAACATGAAGTTGATTTGCAGATAATCGAGATAAAATTTGATTGGTTTCTGCTTCTAATTCTGGTAAAATATTCTCAATCATTAACGCTTGAATGCCATTTTTTCCAAAGGCTTGCGCTAATTCTTGATAAACTCGATATTGACGGCGAACCGTATCGAGTTGGGTTTTTAATTCTGTTTGTTGAGTGTTTAGCTGATCAAGTTGGGTTTGTTGTTGTTGTAAACTGCCTAATTGACCTAAATAACTATCTAATTTTAGTTGTTGTTGTTGAATTAATTGGTCTAACTGTTTTAATGCTTCTGTGGGGTCGGGAGTTTCTTGTAATTGCTGTTGTAACAGTTCAATTTGTCCTTGAATCGCTTGTAAATTTTTTACCCGTTCTTCGGTTAATGTTTCTAATTCTTCGATGCGTTTTTGCAGGATTGGATATTGTTGTTTGGCTTGATTTAATTGTTCTGTACGAGTTAACCAAACTTGCGCTTGACGTAACTCAGAACGAATGCGATTATGTTCCTCTACATTATAACCCATTGCGGTTATTTTTTGCTCTATCGTAACAATTTGTTGTTGAATTTCAGAATTATTTTTCTGCTCGGTTAAGGTTTGGGTTGATGTTTGAATTTGAGTTTCTAATTCGGGTTTTTGAGTCGTTATTTTTATTAATTTATCTTCAGCATCCCGAATTTGACTATATTTAATTTCTGCCCAACGCCAGCGTTTTTCCTCATTTCTAGCTAAAGCATGGCTTTGTTCATTATAATTAATTTGGCTTAATTTTTGTTCTAAATCCTGCAATTCTGCATATAAATCCGTTGCATAACTTCCCGTTTCTAACATATCTTGAACAGATTTCTGTTCTAAAATCAGTTGTTGTAACTGCTGTTCATCTTGATACAAACCTTCTAATTGTGCTTGAATCTTTCCTCGGTGTTCTCGCAATTCTTCATAGGGTAATAAATCCTGTTGAATTTGTCGATATTCCTCTTGTAAAATTTTCAGTTCTCGATCCGCAACGACTAACTGTTCATGAACCACCCAAATTTGATTTCTGAATTCTTGTTGTTGATTTTGATGCTTAGAAATCACGAGATTCCAGTGATGTTCATCTAAGGGGCGATCGCATAAGGGACAGGGGGGAAACTGAGATCGCAATAACGGTGCATCATCAGTTTCTTTTTCCTCAGATTCAGATTTTGATAATAGTTGAATTTTCTGTTCTAATTCTGATAATTTTTCTTCATAATCTCGTTTAGAATTATTCAACCGTTCCATAAAAGTATGGCGTTCTTGCCCTTTTTCTCGGACTCGCAGTTGATAAACTTTTTTCTTATCTAGTTCTGTAATTTGATTCGCAATAGTTTCTAATTGTGCTTCTAATTGGGGGCGATGTTGTTTGAGGGTTCGTTGGAGTTTTCCGACGGAGGTTTTTAATTCTTCTAACCGAGCTTGTTGACGAGATTGAGATCGATCTAACTCGGTTTGTAAGCGTTGACGATGTTGCAAAAGTGGGGTTACTTCTAATTGTAATTGGTCAAACTGATTTAACCGAGTTCTGGCGGTTTGTAACTGTTCTAACCCGGCTTCAATATCAGGTTTTTGGCTTAAAATTTGTAAATAATCTTGTTCCTGTTGGGTTAAAGCTTCTAAACGAGCTTGTAACGTTTGAATTTGCTGTTGTAAACTATTCAAATGTTGGCGTTGTTGTTCTTGTAACTGTTGGCGTTGCTGTTGATACTCTTGATACAGTTTAAATTGACTTGATAGAGATTCTTCCGTTATTTGTAGCGTTTGAAAATGTTGATATCCGGTTTGAATTTCTGTTTCTTGTTGTAAGACTGCTTCGAGTTCCTGACGTTGCTGTTGAGTAGCGGCTAATTCCTGTTGTAAACGTCGATAATCTTGGGCAAAAGTTTGATGTTGTTGTTGTTGTCCTGTTAAGAGTTTTTGCCACGCTTG
Source organism: Planktothrix sp. FACHB-1365 (assembly GCF_014697575.1). Classification (GTDB taxonomy): domain Bacteria; phylum Cyanobacteriota; class Cyanobacteriia; order Cyanobacteriales; family Microcoleaceae; genus Planktothrix. Next base: position 8,649 of record NZ_JACJSC010000044.1, read on the forward strand.
ACGATGATGTTGTTGGGCTTGTAATTGTTGATAATGATCTCGATCTTGGGCTTGTTTTTCTTGCAGATGATCAATCGTTGTTTGTAATTGAATAATATCCTGTTCTAATTGACCTTTTTGTTCAATTTGAGCTTGATTTGTAGTTAAAGTTTGTTCTAAAACTTCCCCTTGAGCTTTATACTCACGGGCTAAATCTTTGGCTTTTTCCGATAACCCATCATATTGATCTAATTTTAATAAACTGGCGAGGATTTCTTTGCGTTCCGTCGGACGTTTAATCATGAACTCATCCGCCCGTCCCTGTCTCAAATAAGCGGAATTAATAAAGGTATCGTAATCTAATTTTAAGTAATCTAAAATCTTTTGTTGAGTCGCTCTTAACCCTCGTTCAGTCAGGGGACGAAATTTAATGGTATCTAAATCTTCTATTTCTTGTAACGCAGTAGTTGCCACTTGAAATTCTAAGGTTCCTGACTGACCTCGACGACGGTTCCGAATCACCCGATATAAATTCCCCTGATTAATAAAGGTAAAATCTACACGAGCTTCTAATTCTCCCATGTAGATAATATCATCCTCCGATTCTGCCCGACTATTTCCCCAAACAGCCCAAGCCATTGCTTCTAATAAGGAAGATTTTCCCGCCCCATTGGAACCACAAATACAAGCGGTATGTAATCCACTAAAATCTAAAGTCGCTTCTCGGTAGCTAAGGAAGTTTTTTAGGGTCAGTTTTTGGGGAATCATGGGTTTTCACAACTGGAAATAGAGAATTTTTAGGAGGTTGCTGCATTCATCAATATTATTTTAACGCAATTTGTGTTAGTTGGACTATAACAAAAATATCGTCAGTTAAAGGGTAAGACTTTAAGGGTTTATCTTACACTTTTTTACACCCATCTTGCTCCAATGCCGATTCGGTTTGCAATTCGGTACAGTTAGCAACAACCGCAACCACCGTCATCAATTGAATTAAAGAGTTCACACAGGTCTGCATAAGCACTATTAGTTTCTAAAACCCCTTCGCCAAACAAAGCAACTGCTAGTGGTATTTGAGAATCGTCGTTAGTTAATCTTCTTAAGCCATGGAAGCGTGTTGCTAAACTTTCAACAACGCTATCACCATAATGACTTCGATAGGGATCTTTTAGCTTAAAATTCAATAAGATAAACAAAAGCAAAAATATACAAAATGATATTGATAAAAAATCAAATATTTTTCCTGAAAACAATTGTATCAGAATTAATAAAAATGAAGATAATCCCACAAAACTCGGATAATATAGTGCTTTATATACTTGGTCAGAACTCAAAAGCAATCCTATTGCTTTTAGCTTATTATGAATTTTTTCTGCACTTTTCAAGGATCGAAACAACAATAGACGATCCATATTTCCTTGTGATAATTCAATATTTTGTGAAAGTTCTTTTTCTAAAAAATGTAAAGAATCGTCTACAGATTTTTTAGGCATCAGTCTTTTTTTCTCCTCAACATCTATTCCTACATCAAAATATTTTTGTTGAACTAAACTGGTAATTGCTGTGAAAATCATTTGTTTTTCACCATTAACTAGAAAAGCTACCTCATAGGGATGTAAATTTTCCGGTTCTGATAAGGTTTCAGTTTTACCTTCAGGAAAACGCAGCAAGTATTGTAACTTAAATGCCAAAGTCAGACCTATGATTATAGTTACAGTATGGAAGATTAGAAGTCCCCAGCCTGCAAAGCTCATTAGGTTAATCCCAGCTATCGACTGACAACTAACCATAACAAAAGATAAAGCAAATAACGCCAAAAATAGAGCTAATTGATTGAGTTTAAATGCAGGCAGAAATTTCACATTTGGTTTTGGTAATATCCAATTGCTTTGGGGATTAACTCTAACAAAACAGATGTCTCTTCCAAATCTTAACTCTGGTTCTGACCAGATATCTACTGGAGGAAACTGCCTAAAAAAGTGTTTATAACTTTCTAAAGTCTTGTTGTAGTTGTAAAGATGTTTTAATCGTTGTGAATATCCACCTTTTGTCGGTTCATGATGTAAGGGTCGTTGCAAAACGTTGGGACAAAATTCTTCCCAATAAGATTTGGTATAGGTTAAATGTAAATGCCAAACTTGATCAACTTGTTCGGATGGACAAACACCATGATCGGCTACTATTGCTAAAAAAACAAACTTCTTATACTCTTCTATGGCTCTGTTTGTATAATCTAAAGACCAGCCCTGTTCCCGTGCTAACTTTTGGGTAAAGGAAAATGAAGCCCCAATTTCATCAAAAGAGAATGATTGAATCCTGTTATATAAATCTATATATTCTGGATTGATATACTGATATTCCGGGTTAAAATTACTCATGATTATTTCCTCTAAAACCCTCAATGATAGGGTCAGTTTTAATTTGTTACTAGCTTGCCAGACAGAAGTTTAAAAGTTACCTAATTTTTTACAAAACTTTATAATCAGCCAAAACAGATTGGTAGATTCTGGATATCAGCTTGATTGATTCCGCAGATTTTGAGCCATTAAATACATTGTCGCCCATTCCTGTTGAATTTGGGTGATTTTAAGGGCTAAGGCTTGAGCAATTGTTTCTAAGGTTTCCCCCGCTTTTAAACGTTCAATAATTTGCTGTTGGGTGGGGGTTAAACCTTGCCAAAATTTTTGCCATTGGTCGGAGGTTAATCCTAAACGATGTTCCGATAAAGAGGTTCCTAACCAACTGGTGACTAATTCCGGGTTTTGTTTTAAGGTAAAATTTTTAATCGCATGATAACCCACTTTTTCTCGGAGTCGATAGATTTGTTTAATCGGTAAATTTAATTTTTGAGCGATCGCATCTTGGGATAATCCTTGTAAATATAATCGCAACCATTCTGCCGCAATGGGGTCAACATTTTTAATTAAATACGCTTCAAATTCAGATTGAACAGCTAACCGTTGGTTTTGTTGGGTTTGGAAATATTGTTCATCTTCATAGTGAGAAACCGCTTGATGATCGAATAAACTAATAGTTTCATCTGTCTCATCGGATAGGATTTCATCGGATAACTGTTTAATCCATTCTCCGGTGGGAACTTGGGTTAAGCCTCCCCGTTGAGTGCGACGTAAATAGTTAACAAATCGATAAACTAATAACGGTTGATTCCGAATAGGACGCAAACAATATTCTTCTACAGTTGTTAATAGTAAAGCATTTCTTAATTGTTGATTAGAGGTACATTGAGAAATCCATTGCATTTGTTGTTGTAAATAGCGATCGCTATTCAACATTTCCTGTACCACTTCTTGTAAAACATCCACCACTTGACGTTGACGATCTCGACTGGTAGCAACCCACAGGCGAACTTTTTGCCGCAAAATCACTAAACTCCCTAAGCGCTGCATTAAATGGCGATAAGCTTTTTCGGGAGACACTTCTAAATAGCGCTGTTGTAGAATGCGATAGCGAAAATTTAACCCTTGTTTGATCCGGTTTTGTTGGTCAGGAGGGAGAGTCTCTAAGGATTCAGAATGTTCTCCCAGTAACCAACGAATCAGGCTTTCTCGCGTGTTTGGGTTTAAGTGAGGGTAGTCGTTTTCCAGTTGAAAACGCCACTGATTTTTCCAAGATTCTGATAACGTCATTTAAAATTTAAAAGGTGCAAACAATTATCAATTTTAAGCTGTTTTCCTATTTTATCCTAAATCGGGTAAGCTACCATCGATTTTATGGGCTTGAACTGGAGAGTTTTCATTGAGTTTATTATGGATCATTTCAACTAAATGTTGAGTTTCTGCGGTTATTTGTTGCTCATTTAGGGCAACCATTTTGTCAATGACACCTAGATAATTTTCTCCTTTTCGACCCAATAAAAAATAAGTATTCATACTACCTTTCCCTTTAATTGAAATTAAACCTCGTTTAACGACAACATATTTTTTCGGTAAAAGATGATAAGTATCTTCACTCATTTGAATATGTCCCGCTAACCCATGAGATTCCATCCGAGACGCAATATTGACCGTATCTCCCCATAAATCATACAAGAATTTTTTAATCCCAATCACACCCGCAACAACAGGGCCGCTATGAATTCCAATTCGCACACTAAAGGCTTTATGATGGGTCTGATTAAATTCCAGAATTGCGCTTTGCATATCTAATGCCATATCTGCGATCGCAATTGCATGATCAGACCGAGGATCAGGTAATCCCCCCACCACCATATAAGCATCTCCAATGGTTTTAATTTTTTCTAATCCATATTTTTCTGTTAATCGATCAAAACTAGAGAATAATTCATTCAGTAAATTGACTAAAGAAATCGGACTTAAGGAAGATGAAATTTGGGTAAATCCAACAATATCCGCAAATAAAACAGTGACTTGTCCAAAATGTTCAGCAATCGTTTTTGTTTCTTGTTTCAGACGATTTGCAATGGGTTCGGGTAAAATATTTAAGAGTAAGCGTTCTGTTTGTTTCTGTTGATAACGCAGTGCAACTTCCGCCAATTTTCGTTTAATAAACTGACCTAACTGACTACCAATAGCGGTCATGGTTTGCATTAATTCAGGATCAGGCGAAGTTTTTTCTTGACTGAAAAAAGCCATCACTCCTAAGACATCTTTTCCATCTTGAATGGGGAATCCAAAAGCCGTCTGTAGCCCTAATTCTTGAGCAATATGATGATGATGAGATTCTTGATCAATCATCAAATCTTCACTCCACTGAGCAAAGCCACTGCCCCAAATTTGACCCGGTAAACCCATATTAATATCTAAGGTTATATTTTCATACAGCTTTTCAATTGTTGATAATTCAATCCTGGGTTTTGCCCAGATTTCAAGACACTGAAGTTTCGGGTTAATTGACTTAAGTTTAAAAGCAGATTCTTGAGCCAGTTCATTCTCTAACATTAAGAGATCTGCTGAAAAAGGTTCTAACATCCAGACTTCGCCTAAAACCCATCCCCAACTTTCACAAATTGAGCGTAAAATTTGCAGGAAGGCTTCATGAATATTCGCTGCTTCCGATAAAATTCGAGAAATTTGGTATTGAGTGAAAACCCTTTGTTGAGCGCGTTTTCGAGCGGTGACATCCCGGCCAACATAAATAAAATCAAGGCTATCATCCGTATCAGTTGTTAAAGTTGAAATCGAAAATTCTAAAATGATTATACCCCCATATTTCTTTTTACAACTTAATTCTAAATTTTTAAATAGAAAGTCTTCTTTTTTGAGGAAAGATTCGGTTAAATACTCTTTTAAAGCCGTGTCATCTTCCAAAAAATTAAAGATAGGATTATTAATTAAATCCGATTGATTATATCCTAACAATGATAAAGTAGCTAGATTGACTTTTTTAATCATGCCCTGTTGATTGGTAACAATTAAAATATCCTCCATTGAGGTAATAATTCGGTCAATATATTGTTGAGAATGAGAATAAGCATTTAACAACAACCGAGATTCATTGGTTTCTTGAACTAATGCTTGCTCTAACTGCATTTTTTGCGTAACATTCTCAAAAAGGATCATTAATTCAGGGATATGTTTACCTTGGATTGAAACGCCCAAAAAGTACATATTAAAATAAATTAATTCACCATCTGGGATTTGTCGGCTCATGGAATTCAATTCAAAATAATCTTGATCTCCCTGGATAATGGCATCAATGATCTCCTCGGTTCCAAACAGTTCAGGAAAATAAGATTGAACGTTTTCTCCGATTACAATCGATGCAGCATCCTCCGCAAGCCGAACAACTCCTGGAGAAAACTCTTTAATGCTCAAGTCTGGATTAACAACTAGGTAATCCATTTGACGAAGAGTTAAAAACTGTTTAAATAAATTATCCATAATCCCTGAATGACTTCAATAAAGTTATTCTTTTTCTCAAATCTTAGCGTTAGATCACACTATTTTGGGGTAGATGCAATCGAATGAAAGGTACAATTAGGGAGAGGCTATACAAATGGAATTTCGGCCATTTTGTTTAGCTTGATACAAAGCTTGATCAGCCGTGTGAATGACAATTTGAGGGGTTAAATGTTCGATAGGAATTAAAGTCGCCACTCCAATACTCATTGTGACATAATTACTGACCTCGGATTCCCGATGGGGAATTTGCAAGGCTTCCACCTGTTCCCGAATTCTTTCTGCAACCTCAACGGCTTCTGAAGTCTGGGTATTCGGTAAAATTACAGCAAATTCCTCCCCTCCATAACGAGCCACTAAATCGCTACTTCGTTGAACAATATTCTGTAAAACTTGAGCGACTTCCTGTAAACAAAAATCCCCCGCTAAATGTCCATAGCTATCATTGTATTGTTTAAAATAATCAATATCGAGTAAAAGCAACGATAAAGGTGATCCTTCTCGTCTCAATCGATTCCATTCTTGATAAAGTACCCGATCAAAATGACGACGATTGGCTAGACCTGTTAATCCATCTTGAATTACTAACTGTTGTAATCCTTGATAAGCAATTTGTAATTGTTCATAAAGTTCGGCTTGTTGCAACGCAATAGCAATTTGGGTTGCTAATTCCTCTAATAAGTTAATTTCCCACACTTCCCAATGGCGAGGTTGATAGCATTGATGGGCCATTAATAATCCCCAAACTTGATTGGTGGAATTAGACTCTTGAGAGGAGTCATAAATCAGAATGGGTACAACTAAACTCGCTTTAACTTTTAATTGAAGTAAAGAATAGAGATAGGGAAAATTAATAGGAATTAAGTAAACATCCTCAATGGCATCGATTTTTCCCGAATTAAAATAAGATAATAAAAGAAAATTAAAATCTGGGGTTAAAATAGACGGATTTAGAGGTGGGATAGAAGAATTGATGACGGTTTCAGCGATTATTCGTCCTTCTGTTGGGGTGAAAAATCGATAAATTAAAACTCGATCAACCTGTAAAAAATGACGAATTTCTCCGACGATGGTTTGTAAGGTTTCTTGTAAGCTTAAAGATTGATGAATGCGTTGGGTAATCGTTTTTAAAAGCCGATCGCGTTCTCCTTGTTGACGGAACTGAAATTCCACCCGTTTCTGTTCCGTCATATCTCGACCGATCCAAACAAATTCTTGATTTTCAGAAATATCAAAATTCAGGGAGGAACAGGAAAATGAGATCGGAAAAGACGTTCCAGTTTTAGCTTTACAGAGAATTTCTATCGGATTTAATAAATGAAAAGAAGCTAAGAATTCGGATTCTTTAAAATTATGGGTAATTTTTTCGTTTTCAAATAATTTAAAAATAGAGTGTTGAATTAATTCTTCTTGGGAATATTTAAATAAAATAATGGTGGCTTTATTAATTATTTTAATAATTCCCTGATGATCTGTTACAATCAACAAATCAGTCATAGAATTAATGATTTGATTTAGATAGGTTTTAGTTTTATCTAAAGCACTTAAAGCCAATCCATATTCTTTCGCAACTTGAGTAATTTTTTGTTCTTTTAAAACCCATTCTGTTGTATCTTCCAAGACAATTAATAACTCTTCATGATTGAGAGGATTTTCAGGATTATTTAAAACATAAATATCAAAATAGATAATTTCTTCTTCCTTTAAACCCCGGCAGATTCCTTTGATTTCAAATTGATTAATTTGATGATTAATAATTTTTTTAAAGGTTTCTTCTAATCCAATTAACTCAGGAAAAGCATCACAGACATCTTCTCCAGATCGCACTTGCTCTGGACAATCTGCAAATCTGGCGACACCCCAAGATAATTCGACAATCCTAAGCTCTGAATTAATGGTCAAATATTCAATGTTTTTAGGTGCTAAGATTTTTTTTAACAGTGTGTTCATAACTTATCCCAGAACAAATGCACAACTAAATTCTATAACTTATCAAGATAGAAATTTTTGAGAAAGTTGGTGGAAAATCGTATCAACATGATCCCCGGTTTTGGCGGAGGTTTGATAGGTGGCTAAAATTTGTCCACATTGCTTAAAATCAGGAGCGAGTTTAACAATTCGTTCCAGTTCAGTTGAGTCAACCAAATCCATTTTATTAAACGCAATGACCATAAATCCTTTCGGATTGACTGATAAAAATAAGTCAATATGTTCCGAGAGCCGTTCTACCGTTTCCTGACGGGTCACATCTGCAACAATGACCGTACCGCTTGCTCCTTGTAAATAACTGGGGGCGATCGCTTTAAATTTAGTATGGCCTTCAATATCCCAAATTAACAATTGCACAGTTCCCGTTTTTTCAGGATTCAGGACTGCGAGATCAACAGCTTTGCGAGAAATTTTAACTCCCACCGTAGACAAATATTGATCACTAAATTGACGATCCACAAATCTCCGAATCAAACTGGTTTTTCCAACTCCAAAATCACCGACTAAGCAAATTTTTTTAGAAATCATGGTTTTAAAGGTTTATGCTCTTGAACTTCTAAAGGTATTATCTCAAACAAAACGGTTTGACTCAACCAAGGCTCCTGATTCTCATCTACTCCCCCAGGATATTCGGTTTTTCCGACCGCTTCCAGCCGTCGTCGATCAATCCCTAAATCCTCCAAAATATTTTGAACGGTTTGTGCCCGTTTTACGGCTAACTGATTATTTTTACCCGCGTTTTCCTGTTGATGACTATAACCAATAATTCGTAATTTGAGATCGGGGTATCGCTTTAAATATTGAGCCAGAGGGACAAGTTTACCGAGTAAATCCTTCAAGATTAATTCCGCCGAATTAACCTTAAAATAAATCCGAGTCGGAATCGGAAGAGGTTGTACAACCAGATTGGCAACCACAGAATCCACCCCCTCAATTTTCTCAAATGCTTGGGTGATTTTCTGGATATCTTCAGCTTTAATTACTTTTCCTTTCAAAGTAACTTGAGATCTTTGATAATCAGCCGAAATAGAAATCCCACTGATTTGATTGAGCAGCGTTGTCATTTGCTTAACTTCCCTGGCAATTTTAACCGGATCGGGAGGAATTTTAACCGCAATAATTCGATTTTCAATTTGAAAATTAGGAGCCGTTTGTTGAGCGATCGCTTTCGCTTTATCTTTCAATCTAGCCGTTGGAACTTTCCCTTCTAATTCTAGTGTTTTTCCCTGCACTTGAACAGATAAAGGATAAATCGCCAACTCAGGTTCTGATCCTAATTTTTTCGTTAATGTAGCTTCTAATTGGCGCAAATTCATCTGGCGGTATTGATAAATTCCAAAAGAAATTAAAATCAAACTTAGTACCACTGCGCCGCCCATTAAAAGAGTGGTTGGCTTTTGATAAACTTTTATATCAGTTCCAAACCGCATTAAAGCTTCAAGCTGGCACGGAATTCCATCAGGAATTGAGTCGGGATCGCCTTCAAACTCTTCAATCGGCTGACTATATTTGACAATTAAAGTCGTCATCGTTTGGCGGATTTTTTTAATAAATTCTTTGGGGGGTTCTCCTTTTACTACAATTGCTAAATAACAATATCCAGCGACTTCGATAATAATTTTAGAATCCCCATACTCAATTTCATTCAGTTCTGAAACTTCACCCGTTTGCACAATGCAATCATTCACAAAACTGCGAATTGCCGTTAACATTCCACCGATCATTTCGGCTTCAAGTTGTTGATCGGGTTGTTGCATTTGAGCAATGACTAAACCAGAGCCTTTGTGAATTAAAAATACCGCTTGCACGATAAAATTACTCACTTCCTTTAAAATCAGTTCTGCTTCCGATACCCCTTGAACTTTTGATTGAATTTTCCGTTTGATTCCTTGCATACTCAAAGCACTATTCACTTTGTCATTAATATCTTTAATGGCTTCCCCTAAATAGCGGCTAATCGTACTCCCAATCACCGGATACAACGCATCCACCATTGAATCTCGTTCTAAACTAACTTGTTCTTTAATCGTGCGTCCAATGGTAGGTGCTAAAGCTTCGGCAATTTCATTGCGATCAATTTTAATTTGTTCTCGAATCGCAGCCCCAATTTCTGGCCCAATGGCTTGAGCAATTTCTTTAGGAGAATCCCGAATTTGTTTTTTAATGGCTTCAGGAATTAAATCCGCAATAGCAGCACTCATCGCCATTCGATCCGTTTGACCTTTTCCTCGAATCACTTCATCAATAATCGGAATAAAAGCTTGAATAAGCTCCTCTTTAGATTCATTAACTTTTAAATTTAAGAGTTGACCAATGGTGGGAAGCAACAGTTCAATTAATTTTTGAGGTTCATAAATTTGCATTTCAATGCGATTGAGTTGCTGTGTAATCCGGTCTACCAGTTCTCGCACTTCTGGCAATTCCGATCCTAATAATTGATTTTTCAACTCTTCTAAATCATCCGTTAAGTTAGAGCCAAACATTAACTCTTGTAATTGCTCTAAGGGATCATCAGGATTAGAAGCTTTTTTGATGGGTGAGGGATTAGATACTTTTAATTCCGTATTTTGGGGATTACGTTGAAGCGAAGGTTGATCTAAATTAAAGGCTTTTAATAAAGGTTCAAGAGCTTTTAAATCCAAAAGATCAGAGGGATCATCCTCTTCAATTTGCTCCCGATTAGATGACACAATTTCAGGAGTTTCCTCGGTTGATTTTAGCTCAACAGAAACTTCTAAATTTTGAGAGGGTATCGAGGAAGGAATTGAAGGGAAATTCTCTTCTATTTTGCTTACGGAATAGTCAACGTCCATCGCCGTAGAAGGAGGTTTTTCCAATAAGGGCAGGAGTCGCAAAATCCCATCATCTTCTAGCGTTGAAGGTTGAAAAGGCACAGGATGAATCGATGGATTTGAGTTAGGAAACTCAGGCTCAGAGGCTACAGAATCAACCGTTAAGGGGGGGGTGGGGAATGGTTCTGGATATAGGGGTAATCTTGAGGGAGGAGGAGGAGATTTAGACTCATGACTCAGGTTTAAATCGAGTAATAAATTGATCAACGATGCTAGGGGATCACCCTCAACTCCATCGGATGAATTCTGTTGAGAGGTTATCCCCTGTTGTTGATCAATAGAGCTTAAATTATCCTGAGAAGAGGTCATAGTTTTGACCGAATTTAGAATTTAAAAGTGGTGATGTTCAGGAAGTGCAAAACCTCCATTGGTTTGCTCATCAGCGGCTTGTTTGATCGCTGGGACAAATTCAGTTCCTTTTAATCTCATCCCAACTTCAAATAGCACTTCAGCCATATCATCACGGGAGACTTTGACTTCTGTTAATAGAGAAAAGCGTCGATCCAGTTCTTCTAATACTTGGTTTTTAAGATTGCGAACCTCCTCTTGTAACTGATCACGAGTTTGTCCTAATTCTTCACGTAGAGAATTGGTTTGTTGATCTAAAGCTTCATCCAAGGCTTCAATACTGCTGGAAAATTTGCGGTTGAGCCGATCGGTTTGTTGTCGCAGATCTGTTAATTCTTCCTGGGAATTTAAGGTCAGAATTTTGATTTTTTTGTCTAAATTTTCTACGGAGGACTTGATTTCTGACGTTAAAACCGTTTTCAGTTGTTCAACACGATCTTGGATATCTTGTTGCAGAGTTGCGAGATCAGACTCCATCTTTTCAAACCGACTATTATAGTCTCGGAGTTGAGATCCAAATATAATATCACGGATTTGGTCGATATTGCCTAAACGCTCTCGCATTTCTTCTTTCGTGATTTCAGCCATGTTTACGTCCTCATCAATCTTTATAGTCGGGAGAATTTGCCAATCAGGAATTATAGTTGAGTTTTTTCCCTAAGTTTAGCGTTTTACCCTAGAACTGTATCAAAAATTTAGCCAGAAGAACAGCTAAGGGGAAATTTTCAACCCTCCCGTTGTTACCGTTGGAGAAGTAGCATAAAAAATTAGGATACACAATACTCTATAGGTATAGATTCGGTTTTCTTTGATCAGCAAAATTTTGATGTCCTACTTTAGATTGAAGTTAGGCTACAATTTTGGCTACAATTGAACACGCCCTAGTCTGTAGTGGCTCTGACCCTTCAATTCATTCCCAGGTTTTGGACAATCTTCGAGTTTAGATGTCCCAGATTTGAGGCCTCCAAAGATACTTAGAAAGATTAATTTTATTTTGAGCGTTAAATTGAATTCCTTCTGCTTCTAAAAGCGATCGCTGAAGATAATCTGTACCTTTACGCCACAAGGAATGGGAAATTTCTCCTTTTGCATTAATAACTCGATGCCAAGGAATATCGGAAGTTTCTAAAGGAATTTTGTACAAAGCATAACCGACTAAACGCGCCTGCTGACCTAAGTTAGCGAGTTCTGCAATCTGTCCATAGGTCGCAACTTTTCCCCTAGGAATTTGAGAGACAATGGCATAGATTTGCTCATATTTTGACATATTCCTATTCCTATTTTCTTTCGCCCTCTGTTCCCCGTTAAGTTGTTCCCTGTCCCCTGATCACTAAGTTATCTCGATGAACCACAGTTTCTGCACCTTCATACCCTAAAATCTCAGGGATTTTATCCGAATGTAAACCCTTGATTTTTTGCAATTCTCCACTATTATAATTAACTAAACCTCTGGCAATTTCTTGTCCTGCTAAATCACAAATTTGTACCGAATCCTGAACCGTGAACTCACCTTCAATTTTTGTAATTCCTGCCGCTAATAAAGATTTTCCTCCTTGAGAAATCGCTTTTACTGCTCCTGCATCTAAATAAAGTTTGCCCATTGGAATTAATACATTAGAAATCCAATGTTTTCGAGCATTAACAGGTCGAATTTGAGGTTCAAATTGAGTTCCAATGGCTTCCCCTTGCAGAATTTTTTCTAAATTTTGGGGGTATTTTCCCTCTGTAATAACGGTTCTCACCCCTGATCCAGTAGCAATTCGCGCCGCTTCAATTTTTGTAATCATCCCTCCCGTTCCCCATCCACTGCGAGAATCTCCCGTTTGCACTTGAAATTCTTCTAATTGTTCCATGCTCGTGATTAAACTAATCGGTTGAGCGTTGGGATTTTCACGCGGGTCGGCTGAATATAATTGATCAACATCTGTTAATAAAAATAACCAATCTGCCTCTACTAAACTCGCAACTAATGCCGAAAGAGTATCATTATCCCCAAATTTTAGTTCATCAACGGCAACGGTATCATTTTCATTAACAATGGGAATTACCCCTAATTTTAACAATTGTTGAAACGTATTATAAACATTCACATAACCGTTACGTTGAACTAAATCTCCCCGTGTCAGCAAAACTTGAGCAATGGGTTGTTGGAGGGAACTAAATAAATCATCATAAACCCGCATCAACCGACCTTGACCCACGGCGGCTACCGCTTGTTTTAAAGCAATGGTGCGAGGACGTTCCGTTAATCCTAAGCGATCACGTCCCACTCCCACCGCACCGGAAGAAACTAAAACCACTCGATACCCCTGATGCCGTAACCGGGCCAAGGTTTCTACTAACGTCGCCAACGTCGATAACGCTAAATGTCCTGTGGTCGCCTGGGTTAAACTCGATGTACCAATTTTGATAACAAGGGTTTGAGACATAAAGGATGTTGACAGTTGACAGTTGACGGTTGACGGTTGACGGTTAATGACTCACCGTAAAACGCCAACCCCCCCAAAGCAGGGAAGGCTGGCGTTTTACAACAGAATTTAAGGATTGGTATACTGAGGGTCTTTATATAAGCTGACCCGATTTGTTATTAAATCATTATTATGATCCCATAAAACTTTAACCCGTTGAAATTTCATAATCTTTTCTTTAGATTTCAAGTTATTTTCGTTACAGAAAAAACCGATTGCGGTTTTAATCAGTGCAGGGTTGCTCCTAGCATTTTGGAGAGCCACACTTCAATATTACGAACAGAATTAGCTGGAGGCATCATGGTGGGATCAACCATCGGCTCCACCAGGATTGTAAACATTCCTAAACGGTTTCCCGCCAAAACATCTGTAAATAAGCGATCGCCCACCATAGCCACCTGTTCTACGGGTAAATCCATCGCTTCAACGGCTCGCTTGAGTTTCCGACGAGAGGGTTTACCAGCGCCACTAATGTAGGGCAAATTCAACGTTTCAGCAATACTACCAATCCGAGCTTGGCTAATATTGTTACTCACCAACCATAGACAAGTCTGAGGTTTGAGGGTATCGATCCAACCTTTAAGATGTTCAGACACGGACTTTTCCGTAATCGGAACTAAGGTTTCATCAACATCTAGCACCATTCCTTTAATTTGGTGCTGTTCTAATAGATCCGGTGTCAAATGGACAACGCAATCTCCCAAAACTAAATCAGGTTGTAAGAGTTTCCCCCAAGACATAATAATTATAAAATTTTAGCCCCTTGATTTTAGCCGAAAACGAGGTGACTTGGCGGCATCCTCCCTAAAAGAGTTTTCGTTAGAGGCTGTAGGGGGCAGAGCAATCATCAAGCTGCGATCAGAAATTTCCACCTCCGCGCGATTTCGTCCCCACTGTTCTAAGCCGACTACAATCGTACTGGAAAGAATTGCGCCTTTTGTTAAACGGGGATCAATTTTGCCTTCCGCAATTAACCGTTCAAAAATGGTTTTGAAGGGCACATAAACATCCTGAAACGGTATATTTTCTAAAGGTAAATTACAATCTGAAGATCGATCCACCGTAAACTTTAAATCCTTCGGTGTCACATTCCATAATTCCCCACTCACATGAAGTTGAGCTAAAGAATATTCCAGCACTTTTGGCTCACGAAGTAATTCGGGTAATGTTGAAGGTTTACCCTCATGAACCCCATAATCCATTAAATTAACCGATACGCCAAATCCTTGATGATGTTGTAAATTATAAAAGGTCATATCCGTATGTACCCGGATTTTGCGGTATAAGTCCGACGATTTATCGCCAAAGCACACCTTAGCTCGTAGTTTTAAACGTACACCATCTACCCACTCATACAAGGGAGTTGTAGCTCGATTTCGGTGATCTAATCCCCCATAAGTCCCCCGATAGGTTTTCAGGTTTTCTTGCAGTCCAATATAAAAACTCCCATAACCAGCAGGAATTTGAGACAAACTTAAACTGTCATTGATTAGATAAGCGGAGGGACTACCCCCGACACCGTGATTTCTCCAGTAAAAAAAGTAAGGACAGCGACCTTGAACCGGAGGAGTGCCAACGGGTTCAGACGGGTTAGCTTCCATTAAAATTCGATTGGTCGGGGCGTTGGGATTTTCAGCTTCATTGGGAATACAACTTAACTTTCCCGTTGGCCCTACTTTTTCCTTGTGACTAAATGAACCATAGGCTAGGGTATAAAATCCACCCCGATTACCAATAGCACCGTAACATTTGCCACCAATACCATCAGGACAACGCTCAAAGTAAACAGGACTATCAGGATAATATCCCGCCACTCTGCGAATTTTTAAGCCCGCATCCCAACCCCAAGGAATCAAAGCAGATGGGGGAGTAGGAGTCTGCTGAGAGTGAAGAACTGGAATTTGACCAGAGGATAACGGAATTAAAGAATTCTGCACAACTGGTGAAACAGTAGATAACCCAAACAAGATTGCCCAATAGAGGCTTTTTGTTTTGGCTAAAAACTTAAGTTTGGGAGTATAAAAATAATAACCAGAGCGCACGTTCTTTTAGAGTCAGGAGATAGATTAAAAAACAGTTAGTGTTTTTCTAAAAAGAGCAGGTTGAATTTGGCAAAATCAACTCTATTATTGAGAAGAAAGATTGCGTTCAACTTCAGCAATTGCTGCTTGATGTTCCGCTTCTGTCCGGCTGAAAATATGGGTTCCGTCGTAACGCGCCATAAAGTAGAGATAATCCGTTTTTTCAGGGTTGAGTGTTGCTTTTAAACTCGCTAAACCCGGACTGGCGATCGCCGTTGGCGGTAAACCCACATTAATATAAGTATTGTAGGGAGACGGCGTTTCCACCTGTTTAAAGGTTAGGGGTTGATCAACAGTTTGACGAATTCCCAAAGCATATTCTACCGTCGGATCAGAAGCGAGTTGAATTCCTTTTTGCAAACGGTTGTGAAACACCCCGGAAATGCGATTTCGTTCTTCAGCGACAACGGCTTCTTTCTCCACAATACTCGCCAGTGTCACCCATTCATTCAAATCCAAATTCAGTTGGGATTTTGCTTGTTGATAGATCGGTAAAGCCGATTCTTGAAACCGATTTAACATCTGGCGAATGATGCCTTGGGGTGTGACTTCAGCCGATTCCACTTGATAAGTATCGGGAAACAAAAAACCTTCTAGTAAGGGTAAATTTTGAGGGAGCCAAGGATAATCTTGATAGGGAATTTGACGACTTGCTGTGATAAATTCCTCCGCCGAGAAAAATCCTTGTTGTTCAAAATATTCCGCCATTTGTTGAATTGACCAGCCTTCTGGAATCGTGAAACTAAGCGTCATCACTTCCCCATTCCAGATTTTAGCAGCAACTTCACTCAAGGATTGAGTTGGAGCCAGAGAATAGCTTCCGGCTTTAAAATCTCCTTGAGGATCTTTGAAGATTAACCACCGTGCCCACAGTCTCCAAGCCAAATCGGAACGAATTAATCCGGCTGCTTTCAAATCTTCCCCAATTTGCTGGCTTGATGTTCCAGGGGGAATCAGGATTTTCACACTGTTTCCACTCCCACTGGAGGATCTCACCTGTTCTTCACTTTGAGGAGCCGCACTGGCCCAACTCCACCACATCCAACCTTGCCATCCGAAGAATCCCCAGATCATCGGTAGGATGAGAAGATAAAAAAAACCTTTAGAAAACCCTTTCAAGGTTTGTTTATTTTGAGGTTTCTTTTGCTTTGTTTTTGCAATTTCCAAATTGCCACTCCCAAATCAAAACTTGATTTTACCTTGTACTGAAACCCCGCCCATCTCCCTCTGAGGAGATATTTATTGTTAAGGGGTCGATACAGACCTGAATGGGTTACTCCAACGCATCAAAAAGTTGATCTTCAATCAAGGGTAACAAAGGTTCTAACTTTTGAAATTCTTCCGGGGAAAGTTGTTTATATTCTCCCTGTTCATTGGTTTTAGCTAGAATAAAAAACGGATCGGCAGGGGTATAAATTCCGTATTCTTGCTCTTCGTGATAGAAACTAGCTAACCACAGGAGTTCCTCAAATTCTTCTTGGTCAGGTTGAGAAGAATCGAGATCAGCATTAGATTCTCCTTCTTCAGGAAAATCCGGTAATTCTCCTTCTACAGTTAGGGTAATTCCTGTGCGTTTGAGATCTAAATTGTGTTCTGCTAAAACAGCTTTAGCCGTTTTAAAAATTTTGTTAATTTCTGCTTCTGATTCTACAGGAACAGCAGATTCATCATCATCATCCTCGTCATTCCAAGTTAAGATTTCGATGGGCGTGTCCACAGGAAGAAGCAATCCATACTCTTGACCTTCTAACTGAATTGAGGATTGCAAGGTGCACACCAGCGATCGCCCCTGATCATCGGTCAGGGTGACGTAGGCTTCCTCAGAACGTCCATTATCGTTGGGAAATTTAGATGGGAGCATCATTTATACGTTACTATTTTTAGCCGCACTAAACGGCACTGGGGAGGAGTTCCCAAGGGATACGCTCAACCCTTTTCAACACCAGGATATCATCAAATTGGTTGACTATTAACGCAGCACCACCGCCAACCCCCTACTCCCCTTCTCTCCCCACTTCTCCCCTACTCCTCTTCTCTCCCCACTTCTCCCCTTGTCCCCTTGTCCCCTCATCCCCTTGTCCCCTCATCCCCTTGTCCTCCTCTGGTCTAACCATTGTTGCAAAATCAGGGAGGCGGCTTTGCGATCAATCAGGCTTTTGTTGCGAGAGGGAGAAATATTTTCTGAAATCATCAGTTGTTCGGCTTGGTAGGATGTTAGCCGTTCATCGATGTACTCTAGGGGTAACTTCAAGGCATTCGCTAACCGTTGAGCATAGTTTTGTACCTGTTTGGCTTGAGATCCCAAGGAACCATTCAGATGGTAAGGCAACCCCACCACTAAAACTTGTACCTGTCGTTGCTGAACAAGTTCTTGAAATTGCTCAATATCTTGAGAAAAAGAACGTCGCAGGATAGTAGTGAGTCCAGTGGCAATTAAGCCTGTGCCGTCACAGCCTGCGACGCCAATGCGTTTGCGACCAATATCTAATCCCAAAGCGGAAATAAAAGCGGATTTTGTCTGTTGTTCCATTATTCACGGGGATCAGACGGTACATCTGAAGGCTTCTGAGTTAGATTTTTAGGGTCTAATTCTGTCCCTTCTGAGAGTCCATCCCCAGCAGCAGATTTTTGAGTGGCGGACGGATGTTGAATTGTTGGCCCTAACCAGGACATTCGGGTGGGTACAGGTTTATGGGCGGGTTGCCAACTGGGTAACACATCGGATAATTGCAACCCCTCTAAGGAAGATTTTGATTCCCGTAATTTATGCCAAACAGAGCGAGACATTAACAAAGTATGTTCTACCCGTTGTGCTCCTATTTTTTCTAAATAAGCTTCTCGTTCGGGTTGATAGTCGGCGGATGCTAATCTCAGGGACTGGGGGCCAAATTCCTGGGCTAAATGGGCCATCTGGGATAACAGTTCGGGGTAAAGCCAGGTATAGGCAGGATGAACCGTTAACTCCGCAACGTGCGGCTGACAGCCATCACGGGATAACTGCACTTGGAAATAACCAATGGCTGCTTTACGTTGGGGTTCAAATACATAGCCACTGACTTGTTCGCTATGGCTCAACCATTGTTTGATGGCATCCACAACGGCTTGGATAAAGCTGGTTTTAAAATCTAAAATGTGCCGATCAAAGACCTGTCGCAGCAGGGGAGGCATGGAAACGGTATCAAGCTGATACAGCAGTTGAGCATCCGCATTGCTGACCGGGAGAAGGTTGGGTAAATCAGGTTGAGTGGTGGCTAAGGTTTGTAGGAGTTCCGGTTCCACAACCCAATAGGTCATGTGAGCTAAGGGTTGAAATCCATTTTGTCGATACAGTGCCATCAAACCGCTATCATTAACATTGACTTCTAATAGCCAAGTTCGCGCTTCCCACAACGTTTCAAAGCAATACCGTAATAGTTGTGAGCCAATACTACTTTGATTGTTTAACCGATCTACAAAGATGCGTTCAATGCGCCAGGTACTGCGACTGGTGTTGAAGGGGGATACTTTAATCATCCCTAATAGTTGACCAAACTGTTCAGCAATATAGGCGTTAAACAGATTTTGGCAGGGGTTAGGAAACCAGCTTAAAAATTTGAGCAACCCATACCAACGTCGCAATTGTTCTAACTCCTGGGTTAAGCCTGTATCAGAATTAGCTTGATCATTGGCTTGGCGATATAGCTGTTCAATGGCTTCTAAATCGCGGTATTGAAATGGGCGAATATTAAATTGATTTTGATTTTGGGATAAAAATAAATTCATGGGTTCAAGTCAGGTAAAGGATCAGTTATCAGTTATCAATAACTGATAACTGATAACTGATAACTGATAACTGATTTTATAAAGGGCGAATTAGCACCAGGGGGGTTTGTTCGTCGGCATTTCCGGCAGGATTACTCCTTAAGGCTTTCTGGATCAAAGCCGTAGAAAGACCGGGGCTTGCTGCTAATATTTTAACGGCTTTTAAATCGTTGACGTCTACAATTGCTGCCCCTAACCCTGTTTCTTGTTGTAGGGTATTGACTACATTTTGGGGATCATCTGGCCCTAGGACAATAAATTGATCATAGGGTGGCAAAGTTCCGGTTACATCGTCAATCAGTCGAGCTTGTTCTCCGGCTAATTGATAAAATACTCCGGGTTTGCCTAAAAGTTTGGCAAAGGTTCCCACCACAATAGCAAATAATACTCGTGCTGGCCCAACAACATCGACTAAAGTTTGCATTCCACAGGCTGTGGCTAAACTAGAGGTGGGCATAAAGAAATAACAAACTCGTTTAGCAACCCATCCCGGTTTAATTTGCGTGGGGTGGAAAAATCGCCCTTGCATTAAGGCGACGGGGGTTTCTCCCAAGGTAACAATATCCCCCGGTTGAGCATGGGGAAGTACATATTTTTTAATCACCTCAACGGGATGATCAATATGGGTTAATAAATGGGTACGGATGGGGTAAACTTCGGCTATCCCTTCTACAACTCGTTTATTGGGGGTCAGGGTCGGGTTTGGATATTTCAGAGGCAGGACAACGTGACGAACTTTGGGGATGCGTCCTTCTGGCCCGTAGGTAATATAATCGACTTTCACCCAAGCTGATTGTAAGGCACTGAGATCTTGTCCTTCAATTTCGACTAAGACTTTAATCCGGGTGTTTTTTTTGACTTTAACAATATACCCAAACCAATAGTTATCCTCTCGGCTGGGGGCATCCAGATGGGCAGGGATCACTTTAATGGTGTGTTTAATACCATCTAAACTCGCTTTAGAGAGCAGGTTAAGTTGAGCCGTGACTTCCGGCAACATAATCTCTAGGTTGGAGGTGAGGTTACGGAATTCCATCTCCCCCCTCAACACATAATGGGTGGAGTCGGATAAATCCAGGTTCCACTCTCCTTGAGTTAGTTCTAGTTTATTGCCTGGACGCAGACGATATTGAATTTCTAGGGCTAATGTTCCTAAACCCAGTAAAACGAATGCGGCTGTTGTTACTAGGCTCAAACCTGCTGCCATTACACCACTTCCCCTTGTAAATGTCCGATTTGCACTTTCATCCTACCGCAGCCCGGATCTTCTACAATTGTTAAATTTAATTACAAAAATAACGGCTTACTCCCCTAAACTATTAGCAAGACTTATGCTATCGGGATCTTACGGTCAGATTCCATCCGATCTAGCGCCAAAGGGTATATTCTTATTTAAAGATTTGTAAAATTCAGAAGAGCGCTTGGCGTATCTTAATACTTTCTCTAGGAGTCCCATGAAGCACAAGTCAATTGCAGAAAGATTTTGCCTCACGGCTCACGTTGTGTCAACGCTGTTTGGACTAGCTGGGTTATTGTTTATTCTACCCAACCCTGAACTCGTCGCTAATTTACCTCCGATGGGGATGAAATTGTTCTCCTGGGGAATGACAGCAGGAGGCATAACCTATATTGTGTTTGGGGCGGCAACACTGGCTTTATATGGGTATCGCACGTTAGGGTTAGGAACAACCTTAGCTTTTATGATTCCATCGGTCTTGTTATCCTTATCTAGTGAACTTTTAGGAACCAGTACCGGATTTCCCTTTGGTCATTATCAATATTTGAGTGGTTTAGGTTATAAAATTGCAGGGTTAGTTCCCTTCACCATTCCGTTATCTTGGTTTTATATGGGGTTAACCTGCTATTTGTTAGCCCGTGCAGGTTTAAAATTAACAATGGGAGATCGTTGGGGACGTCAATTAGCCGCTTTGGCATTAGGCGCTGTATTACTCACCGCTTGGGATTTAGTATTAGACCCCGCCATGAGTCAAGCTCCTTTTCCCTTTTGGCAATTTCAAGAAGTCGGTGAATTTTTTGGAATGCCCTATCGAAATTTAGTCGGTTGGATGGGAACAGGCTTGGTATTTATGAGCGTTGGGGCGTTTTTATGGCGGCGAACTCCCATTGCTTTATCTCGCTCTCAATTAACGGTTCCTTTAATTGTTTATTTGACTAATTTCTTCTTTGGAGCAGCCATTACCGTTGTTGAATTAGATGCTCGTTTCCTATTTCCAACGGCCTTAAGTATTTTATTTGGGGTCATTCCTGCTTTTATTTTCTGGTGGAATGCTAAACCCTCTTTAGAGACGATGGAAAGTTTATTACCCAGTGACAATATTAATCCCTCTCCCGTTGAAGTTGCTGCAAAGTAACAATTAAGATTTAAGTAGGATGGGCTTTGCCCATCTTTATTTATAGCAGGGAGCAGGGAACAGCTTAACTGGGAACAGGGAGGAAAGTCCTACAACAATCCTATTTGATTTATGTTGAAAATTTCCTTATACTTACAAAAAAACTTTAACTTCACTTCAAACTAATTTTTTTAATGTTGAATCCAATTTTATTAACAATCGCTAATTTTTCCGAAATTAAGGTCTGGGTTTTATTGTTTTTTTCAATAATATTAATCTTACAAATTCCAGCCACCATTATTATCTTATCTCGATTATTTAAAGGAGCGATTCGAGTTCCTCCTTTACAGCCTGAATCTCCTACCTTAGACCTCTTGGGAACGGTTAGTATTGTGGTTCCGACTTTGAATGAAGCGGCACGAGTAACCCCTTGTTTAGAAGGGTTAACCCGACAAAGTTATGAAGTTCGAGAAATCTTAATTGTTGATAGTCATTCCCAAGATGGTACTCAGGATATTGTTAAACAATTTGCCGAATCTGATCCAAGATTTAGATTAATTTTAGATGAACCTTTACCGTTAGACTGGGTAGGTCGTCCTTGGGCATTAAATACGGGTTTTTTAAACAGTTCTGAAAAAAGTGAATGGATTTTAGGCATTGATGCGGATACTTTACCGCAACCGGGTTTAGTGGCGAGTGTGGTGAAAACTGCGATCGCAAATCAATATGATTTATTATCTTTATCTTGTAAATTTATTCTCAAATATCCGGGGGAATTGTGGCTACAACCTGCCCTATTAATGACATTAGTATATCGGTTTGGTTCACCGGATTTATCGCCCCAAAAACCCGAACGAGTGATGGCAAATGGTCAATGTTTTTTATGTCGTCGTTCGGTATTAGAAAAAGTGGGAGGATATTCGAGCGCTAAAAATTCCTTTTGTGATGATGTCACCTTAGCTCGAAATATTGCCCAACACGGGTTTAAAGTTGGGTTTTTAGATGGGGCTAATGTATTAACGGTTAGGATGTATGATGGCTTAAAAGATACTTGGGAGGGTTGGGGGCGATCGCTCGATCTTAAAGATGCTTGTTCTAAAACTCAATTGTGGTCAGATTTATTCATTTTATTAGCAGTTCAAGCCTTACCGTTACCTGTATTTTTAATTAATTTATGCTTTGCTTCTACTTTATCCTTACCTGAAATTTTAAGCTCAACCTTGTTAGGATTAAACGGTTTTTTACTATTTTTGCGGTTAATATTAACGGCTGCTATTTCGTTATCCTATGATTTCAGCCAAGCTAAACAGCCTTGGGTATTTTGGTTATCTCCCCTCGCTGATACGGTGGCGGTATTAAGATTATGGATATCTGCAACTCAGACCCAAATTCAATGGCGAGGGAGAACCTATGGAAAGAATTAAAACCTAAAAATTCATTAGGTATTGCTATAATAGAAATACCGAAAAAATACACTGTTTATTGGTGTAATTAGGAAAAGGCTGTTATGGAATACCAATTTGATTTTAATATTGAGAAAGGAATAGAGTCTATTCTTTACATTTTGGAGTTATTAGAGAATAAGGTTCAGCCAACTATTCATCGTGTTTCTAAAGTTTTATATTTTGCAGATAAGGAACATTTAGAAAAATATGGGAGATTTATTTTTGGGGATAGCTATTACGCCATGAAACATGGCCCTGTACCCAGTCAGATTTATGATTTACTGAAATTAGTGCGTGGAGATTTGTCTCCTAGCTTTCAGCCTTCGCAAGAAATATCTGAACAGGTTCTCAATGCTTTCAAGATAGTTGATAAGCATAACATCAAAAAGTTGAGAGAGCCTAAAAAAGATTTTTTGAGTGAGTCTGATCTTGAATGCTTAGAATATTCAGCAACAAAATATGGAAGTTTGTCTTTTGCAGAGCTTACGGAGTTAAGTCATGATCGCGCCTGGGAATCTGCGGATGAGAACGATATAATTAATGTGGAAGATATCATCAAAACCTTTGATAATTCCGTATGGATTTCTGATCAATTCCAAAATTAATAACTATATTCAGAAGAGAGATTATTTGCTATGTTGTGAGGCCTAAATTATGGCGAGTGAGCATAGTTTTCTGAAGTATAATTCTTACGTTGATTGTAGGGAGGCGTTTTCTTTTAATGCTAGTGAGTTGATAAATACAAGGAATTTTTTGAGTAATGCTGGACAAGCTAAGGTAATTAACGCTGTGGAGTTATGTCCTGTGTTAGAGAAAATACATAAAAACAGAATTTTAAAATAGGGTGATCGTTAACAGAATCTTTTAGACAAAAACGGCGATCGCATCAAAATAATATTTTGCCCCATTATAGCGTAGTGCTATAACAGGGCAGAACATCGCTAAATCAGCGCTTGATCATAAACCATCAACGGTCAGCCAACCGTTAATCTACTCGTTCTAATTGCCAGAGAATTTGATTACCTTCTCGCCGCACTCTGGATACTTCCCAATTGCGCCATGACCAGTTATCTCCTCGACTGGTCACAGCACTGGCGTTAATATCCATGAGATCAGCCAGTTCAGAACTACTGATTAAGTAGCCTTTAGTAGCAATTTCATCAGCAATATGCAGGGTTTCAATCAAATTGCGAAGTTGGTTAACCCTAACCTCGCGGGGTAGATTGTCTAATGAATCGTTAATTAGGTCAGTCATGGCAAGATCTCAGACAGCAAGATTAGAGTCTATCACACAGCATTGTATCGTTCTGCTCAAAATTAGGTTAGTTGCAAGAAAGACAGTTCTGAAAATTAGGAGAGGAAATCAGCTATTTTTCACCTATCACTTTATTCAACGGGTGATGGTGATTGCATCAGATGAGGAAGCAAAGTTCCATCCAGAGGGGTCTTAAACTGTTTCCTCAATTAATCCAGGCGGGGGAATAATTTCAATCCGTTTTTGGTCTAAATCCACAATTGGAACGATTTCTTTGACAAAGGGAATCAAAACGGTGGGTAGGAGTTTGGGTTTACGTTTCTTTTTGGTTTTGCGATGAATCTGTTCTGGGAGGGGGTCAGTAACGAGAGTGTCTTGGCTTGGGGTTGGGGAATGTAACTCCACTTCCAGTAAATCATTTCCAGCCGAAATCACATCTATGACTTTTCCAATCACTTCCGCTTTTCTTTGGTCGAATACCTCCAAGCCAATTAAATCTAAAACATAAAATTCATCTTCTTCTAAATGGGGACGATCTTGGTCTGTGATCAACAACGGACAACCTTGTAATGCTTCTGCCTGAGTTCGATCTTCAATGCCTTCGATTTCAACGACATAAATACCCTTACTGGGCATTAAATAGCCTCCCAAAAACTCCACAGGTTTAGGTTCGGTTTGTCCGGGTGGTAATAACCAGCGCTGACCCGGTTCGATAAACCGTTCTGGGAAATCGGAATTGGGATAAACTCGAACTTCCCCTCTTAACCCGTGAGCCGCGACAATCGTGCCGATCTCGATCATTTTAGATAGTTCCATAAGAATTAAAAACCGCAACAGAAGAACACATCGCTACCTGATAAAATCAAAGGCAGTGGCTCATTTTTTACAACAATAAATATATTAACAACTCTAATAGAACAACTGAAAAAAGTCAAGGATTACCGGAAAATATTGACTCTGGCTAGTCTTCTTAATAGTCATCTAAGTTATGTAGAGGTTTTGGAACCCTGAAATTTAACACCGTTACAAAATTACTATTTTTTTAAATGTAAAGTTTTGTAATTATTTTCGACGCTTCAAAAAAAAAAGAATCAGTCAGTTATACTAAAGTTAGGAATTGTAAATGGGGATATTCTCTAACAAAACCCAAAGGCTTGTATAAAATTCCTAGAGATTGTCCTTTCCAAGCATCACCTAAACTGGATGCGATCTCCTATAATCTTTTGACTCCTCCATCTGAGGGGTGGTTTTACACTTAACAAACCTCCCTAATTTTTCAACCAATTCAGACTAAACCAGAACCTTTTCAGGTCATAGAAAATAAAGGATTGATCATGAATATCGTTAATTTTGACCTAAATTCAGTTTTCACGGATAATATATTACTGATCATTGATTCATCCGTTACGAATATCTCCCAATTATTAGATGCGATGGGTGAAAATGTTGATTTTATCATCCTCTCCAAAAATGAAGATGGAATTCAACAAATTACCAATATTTTATCAGGCTACAAAAATTTAAAAGCTGTTCATCTGCTCACCCATGGAAGTTCAGGAACACTGCATTTAGGGAATACCACCTTAAACGTCAATAATCTTGAAAAATATGCGCCCCAACTCAAAACTTGGCGACAAACTTTTACAGAAAATACCGATTTTTTAATTTATAGTTGTGAACTCGCATCGGATGATGGTCAGTTTCTGTCCCGTCTTCATCGCTATCTAGGAGTCAACCTGGCTGCTTCGCGTCAAAAAGTGGGTTATACTCCCTTGGGAGGAAGTTGGAACCTAGATGTTATCTTAGGAAAAATTACCACTCCATTTCCGTTTAATCAAGAAAAAATTACTGATTATCCAGCCATATTAGGGACTTATAACGTTAGTACCGTTGATGGGCTAAAAACAGCTATTAACACGGCTAACACCACACCAGAAGACGATATTATTAATTTAACAAAAGCAGTCTACAGCTTAACAACGGTTGATAACAACACCTCCGATGGTTTTGCTAGTAATGCTAACGGTTTACCTACTCCTGCGGATATAAGCGTTGGCGGAAAACTGACCCTGAACGGGAATGGGGCTATTATTGAACGAAGCACCACAGCACCTGCTTTCCGTTTCTTTTATGTTCCCTCCAATAGTGACCTCACCCTCAATAACCTCAGCTTCAGTAATGGGGAAGCAGACAGACGGGGGGGAGCAATTTATGTTAGTAGTAGCTTAGGCAATCTTACCGTTAATAATAGTACCTTTGCCAATAACAAAGTTACAGGCGAGGGAGGATATGGCGGTGGGGCAATTTTTATTTACTACAGCAGTACCGCTACCATTAATAATAGTACCTTTTCCGGTAACAGTGCAGAAGATAGTGGCGGTGCTATTTATAATGTTGGCGACTTATCCATTACCAATAGTACCTTTACAAACAACAAAGCCGATATTAATACGAGTAATAATACGAGTAATAATACGAGTAATAATACCTCTTATGATAGTGGTGGAGCCATTTTTCAAGATAGTGGAAAAACCACCCTTAAAAACACATTAATTGCCGGAAATCAAGACTTATCAACAGATATTAAAAATCCCGATATAGCGGGAGGAACTTGGATAGATGGAGGTGGAAATTTAATCGGAGATAATAGCGGTGTTGAAACCACATTTCCAGCCAGTAGTTTAGTCGGAACAGCCAGCAATCCTTTAGATGCTAAATTAGGCCCTTTACAAGATAATGGCGGCTTAAGTTTTACCCATGCTTTGTTAGTAGGAAGCCCAGGAATTGATACAGGAAATACGACTAATGCGACCGAATTAACAACCGACCAACGAGGCGTTGGATTTGCCCGAATTGCTAATAATACTGTTGATATTGGTGCGTTTGAATATGCTCCCCCAGAAATAGAAGTCTTAGACGGAACTAGCAATATTATTGATGGAACTTCAACAGCTATTAATTTTGGTCAGATATCCCTGGGAGGAAGTCTCACTAAAACCTTCACGATTAAAAATACAGGATTAGGGGATTTATTATTAACTAATCCGATAACTTTTAGCGGAACAGGTTTCACCGGATTAGGAAATTTTACCACCACTACACTCGCTCCTAATGCTAGTACAACTGTTGATGTTACCCTCACACCTAATCAAATAGGAACACTCGCAGGAGAATTATCTTTTAGTAATAATGATGGAGATGAAAATCCGTTTAACTTTCCTTTTGAATTGATTGCTTCTGCGGTAGAAATTAGTAAAGTTCAAGCTCCTCCTGCGATTACCTTAAAAGCTGGAGATAACCTTGATTTTGTGGTAAAATTTACTCAGCCTGTCACGATTAATAAAGGTACAGGAAATGTTAGTATTCCTGTTACTTTAGATACAGGCGGAATTGTTAATGCGACGTTATTGGGCACAGGAGCAGCAAATACTCAGCATATTTTCCGTTACAATATTGGTTTAGGAAAAGAGGATAATAATGGCCTCGTTATGGGAACAGCGTTAACCTTAACGGGGGATGCAACTGTTAAAGATAGTGGGGGAAATAACGTTAATTTAACCCTCAAAAATGTGACTGATACCACAGCCATTAAGATAGATGCAGTCACACCAACCATTAGTAGTATTATTCGTCAAACGCCCCTCACTGAAATTACGAATGGAAATACAGTTATTTATCAAGTTAATTTTAGTGAAGGAGTAAAAGATTTAGACAGTAGTGATTTTATCATTACCTCAACAGGAACAGTAAACGGTACAATTGCTAATGTTTCTGCTGCGACAGGAAATAGTGTTAATGTCACCGTCAATAATATTAGTGGAAACGGAACATTACGACTCGATACCTCAGCAACTCCAACCATTAAAGATATTGCTGGGAACTCGTTAACCACAGCCTTTAATACAGGTGAAACTTATACTGTTGATGGAACTCTACCAACCATTAGTAGTATTACTCGTCAAACGCCCCTCACCGAAATTACGAATGGAAATACAGTTATTTATC
>NZ_JACJSC010000045.1 GCF_014697575.1 Planktothrix sp. FACHB-1365
AACTTAATAATTTTTTCTCAACGTTTCCGATGGTAATCAGAGGGGTAATCGGGTCTGATTCTTTCAGGGAATAGATATCTAATTTGTCCTCGTCAGAGTCAAACAGGCCCCAATAGGTCGGTAAACCTCGGCTATCGCTTCCCAGATAAATACTCCCGTCCGCAGGTTCGCGCAATTCCCCCTCTGCTAAAACGGGGTGATCAATTAAGCAGGCGATTTCCGTTGCCTCTGGCTCGGTTGTGGGGTCGTCTTTTAGGCTTACAGTGATATATTCCACCGTTTCAACTTCTTCAAATTCATTAGCGATCGCTTCCCCAATGGCATCTAACCAGGTTTGTTTATAGGACAAGCTGCCAAACTGTTTCACATCTTCTTTACTCAGTCCCAACTCAGCCGCGTCCTGCTTGAGTTCATTCAGGGATTTCTGTTGTAAAGATTCCGACTGAAGCCGCTTAACGGCTACACTAGCTGACGTCATAATAGAGTCATCTCCTATTAGTAGGGATATACGGCCCACTGGTGAAACGTTTGGAAGACAGACACCAGTGGGTTTGTTTTTGTGTTCTAGGGATACTGTAACGTTTAAGTACACCCACTGTCAACCCTTCAATGTTAAGATGTGGGTGTAGAGTAGAATTAATATGCACCTATGACTGTTCAAACCGTGCCTAGCAAGCTTCCTAGAGTTAACGTCTATATTGATCCAGATCTCAAAGAGAAGGGAGAGAAACTGGCCAAGAAACGGTTCCGTTCTCTGTCTAACCTTTTAGCCTGGTTGCTAATTCAAGAGGTAGAGAAGGCAGAAAAGGACGGAGAAATAGAGAACCAAGAGTAAAGCTCAAAATGCCATCACAAACAACTCAACCCCCTAGCATTTTGCCGGGGGGTTGTTTGCTAGGTCTAGGATTAGGTTTTAACTGCAATCAAGATGATAGTAAATCCTAAACTTTAAGGGTAAAATTAAATTAGTTCATCACGTTTATAAACCATCCCGTTAAAAGGATGGTTTTTGCTTTAACTCAGAAGGCTTAAAGCTTGTCTGATAGCGTCTTTAATTTTACCCCCAGCGTTAGCTCTTAAGGTTAGGGCATCCTCTAGGATATCCTTTACTTGTTGACTTATACCTGTATTCAGGTTTGACTGTTCCGTTGTATCTATACTTGTATTCAGGTTTATCTGTTCGGTCGTCTCTATACTTGTATTCAAGTTTTGGTTACACTCAGTTAACTCAGTTTTTAGGGTATTAGTCTCAAGAGTAGATTCTAACTCTTTATTCTGTTTCCTTAGCTCCTCAATAGTTGTATTCAAGTTTTGGTTAGCTTGTTTTAACGCCTCAATTTCCGTTT
This sequence comes from Planktothrix sp. FACHB-1365, assembly GCF_014697575.1. Lineage (GTDB taxonomy): Bacteria > Cyanobacteriota > Cyanobacteriia > Cyanobacteriales > Microcoleaceae > Planktothrix. Next base: position 1,347 of record NZ_JACJSC010000045.1, read on the forward strand.
TCAGTTCCGTTAATTCCGTCGCTGATTCCGATGGTTGAACCTCTCCCAAATGCCATTGATTAATCAAATTAACAACAGCCGCTTTAATGGGTTCTGGACATCTAACCTGGACGGTAGTGTAGTCAGCCCGTTTCCCCCGTCCCCCTTTAGGCCTCACCATAATCTCATCAGTGGCCATAGGTTATAAAGTTGTATTCAAGTTTATTCCCTCATCCTACGGTCATCCTTTGGAGATGTCAATACCTGTATTCAAGTTTAATTTAACAACCGTCAACCTTACCCCCCTGCTGTCCCATGCCGCCGGGGGTAGTCATCCGTTGGGAGGTTTGGTTAAAAGTCAAATAGCGATCGCTAAAAAAGGGTGACGGTTCAGAAGTCCTTCTGTGTAAGGGTTTAAAAAAAAGGTGACGGTTCAACTGGGGTGGTGACGGTTGGGTGACGGTTCAGGTGACGGTTCAGAACTCCCTCTATATATATCTTTCAGCCATTGGTGACGGTTCAACCCCTATTTAAGGAAAAAAAATAGAGAAAAAAATAAAAAGGATAAGGGGAATAGTCGGGAAAGGAAAGGTTAGGGAAGACATAAGATGCCTCTGTATCAATGTACAAGGGCATTGGGGGGTTATATTCCTAGGAAAATGCTCAGGGGAAATATTAGGGCCAGAATCCGAGAAACGTTGCAACAGCCCGGAACTAACGACTTACCCAACCCTGAATTCTCACCACAGTATATGAACTAGACAATAGATATAGATGATTGAGGCTTGTTTCTAGCAGGCCTCTATTATTGTGTGGGGTTGCCTCTGAAAGTCTGGCTCTGACCGTTTGGGTTATCGGGTTTAGTTGGGGATTGGGAGAGTGATCGCTGTCGTTGCTGTCTGGATTAGAAATTGGGGTGAGGTTGACTGCCATTACCTGAACTATTAAATAAGGTTTCAGGATTATCGGTTTTAGTGGCTCTGGCAGTTCAGGAAGTTGGGTGTTGTTGGAAAAGCTGTTAGGAGAATGTCTCCAAAACGACTCCAAAATTATTGGAGACATTTTGGAGACATTTAGAATAAAAAACAGGGTCTGAAAGGCTTGATTTTGAACGGGTGTGGAGGGATTCGAACCCCCGACTGACGACTTAGAAGGTCGCTACTCTATCCACCTGAGTTACACACCCAATCTATAAGACATTTTACCTTATTCCTGCTCAATTTTTAACACAATCTCAAAAGACTTTTACTCAAGCCATTGACAGATGCCATGTTATTCTGAGTAAATGGCGGAAATAAGAGGTTTGATCTCAAGCCAACTGTCACCCGTAAAGATCTGCCTAGCGTATCTTTGTCGGGAAAAGTCTGAGGCTTCTAGGCGGAGACAGAAGTTAAGGACTACAATCAAAGACACAGCCGACCGCCAGGACAGGAGTAGGTGCAGAAGTGTCATGTTTATATTGAAACGAACGGATGTTGAAATAACAACGGTTCAACACCCTAGTAAAGATCAGCAGATTCCTGTTTTAAATTATCAGGGACAAACATTTCGCCTGATGAAAATGTTTAGCGCCCAACAAGCGGAAGAGGCGAGAGCATTGTGGCGAGATCTCACTGATAACAAGGGAAAAGCTTGTGTCCTATTAGAAGAATCAGATCGATATAGTGTTTGGGGAAAAGTCCGTTTAGATCAACTCTTGGGAGAAGGTCACGGCGGAACAGACACCAAATTACCTATTTTGACTCAAGCCTGTTTACTCCTCTTGCAAGCCGTGTACTTTGATATTGAAGATTTGCTAGGGGCGAAACAAGCGGGTTCTTTTGAAAAAGATTTGATCAAAATTTTTCAAAAGTCTAAGTTTCCCCAAGCCGATCATTCAGAGGCTATAAAAACCTTACTGACCCTAAATCCCCTGGATAGCCTGCACATTCCACCTTGGCAAGAGAATCACCTCTGCACCTTGCTGCAAGAACTCTATAAGTTAGGGAAAGGCTATTTTGGGAATACCAGTTTTGCTGAAGGGATAGAAGAAGTGCTCGAAGATTTATCGCCAGATGATCGGGATCTGTTTATCAATTGGTTGAGTCAGTCTGCTTTGGACAAACTCTGGATTATGAATTGACCCATGTTAGACTAGCTGATCTGACCTAAATATGGGACGATCTTACCAAAGACTCTTGTTGAAATGCTGGAGTTAAAAACGATCAGCTTCTCAAGGTTGTCTTAATTCTTTAAGTTGCTAGTTATTTTAATCTTATGAGTAGCACTTCACAACAAAAGTCCTCCTTATCGTCCTCCCTGTTTTCGGCACAGGGCTTGGTGATTGCAGGGATTGTGTGGGCTGTTCTTGCCTTGTTATTCTTCCTGCTGTTTAGTGTGACGGTAGAAGGAGAAGAGTTACCTCTGTGGTACTCCATCGGAACCTACTTTTTTGAATTAGGGGCATTTCTGGGAGCCTCGATTGTCTGTTATAGAAACTGGCAAAGTCCCCAGATGGTCAGCGGTCGCAATGTCTGGTTGTGTATCGGGTTAGGGGTATTTTTCTACTTTATCGGGGGTGTCCTGTTTGGGGTATGGGAACTGGTTTGGCATTTAGATCCTGCGGTTTCCATCGCCGATGCCTTTTACGTCCTCAGTTACCTATTTCTGGGTGCGGGGATGATTTTGGCAGTTCTTTCTAAACGAGTGGATTTAGAAATTGCACAGTGGGTTGCTTTGGTGGGGGTAGCCGTTGCAGGAACCGCCTTTGGTTTGTGGGTGGCTAGTCCGACCTTTTTTGGATTACTGGGTTCACCGGAACCTGTGGCCATTGAACAACAGGTTGCTGCACCTTCAGTCCCGACTCCTGGGGTATCTGCCCCTAAAGTAGAAAAACTGAGCACTCAAACCCCAGCAACGCCTGCTGCTGAATCCGAGGAAGAAACTTCACCCGCTCCTTTATGGGTAGAAGCCATTGATAGCAAACTCGAACCCCTCGAATTCGGGGTGAACTTGTTCTATATTATCGGGGATGTTTTCCTGTTAATTTTAGCAACAGCCCTGATTTTAGCGTTTTGGGGCGGACGATTTTCTCAATCGTGGCGGATGATTGCATTTGCGATCTTTTCCCTTTACATTGCGGATATGTACTTCAAATGGTCTGACTCCCGACTGGAAGGGGACTATGAAAGTGGCGGTTTGCTAGAGGTGTTCTTTGTGTTTACGGGGGTTTTATTTGCGGTTGGCGCAATTTTGGAATACGACATCTCCACCCGTTCTCGTCAAAGCCGACGGAGCAGACGCACGGCGAAAAGTTAATCGATTGACCTGTTAGTCGAATTCTCGATATCCATCGGATCACCCTGATTAACCCCAACGTTAAATCTGATTCCTATTTTCATCCCTAACCCTTTGACATGAAGTGACTCCCAACTCAATGACATCCACGAAACTTTCTGAATCTGAAAAACAGGAAATTATTAGGCTCTATCAAGAGGTGCCAGAGGAAACAACGATAACTTTGGCAGAACGCTATGGAGTCAGTAGCTCAACGGTGAGACGAGTCCTGCAAAATGCTGTTCCTAAAGATGTTTATGACATTCTGACAACTCAAAAACAGCGTCTTCATCGTGCGGGTAAACGCTCCCTAGAGGATCTGGGTGATTTGGATATTGCCGAAACCCAACTCACTCTTGATTTGGAGACACCTGAACCTGTAGAGGTTTCCCGCGAATCTACACTGATACTGCCTCGTAAGCGTAAACGCTCATCTGCCCTTGAGTCGGAGCCTATAGAATCTAACGCTTCTAATTCTTTAGGAGAAGATTTTATACAGACTCAAGCGTCTAATTATCAACCCTCTACTCCCGGCTTAGAAGAACTGTTAGCAAAAGATCTGCTTGATTCCAGGGGCCATGTGTTTGGGGACTATGAAGATAATGAGGATGACGAGGAAAACCAGGAAGACGAAGAAGACGAGGATGGGGAAAATCATAATGAGGAGGACTACCTAGACGAGTTTGGCGATGATGAGGATGAGGATGAGGATGAAGACGACAATCGGCACAATCTATTTTCTCACTCTCTGACGAGTGGAGGGACTGCATTAGTCAAGATTTTGCCTTTAACAGAAACGGCATTACCCAGAACCTGCTATTTAGTGATTGACCGCTCCTCAGAATTGATTGCTAAACCTCTGAGAGCGTTTAGTGAGTTAGGAACGATTCCAGAGGAGGAAATTCTGGAAAAAACCCTTCCTGTGTTTGATAACCACCGGGTAGCGAGTCGTTTCTCAGGACGAAACCAACGGGTGTTTAAAGTCCCCGATGGCCGACTCCTGAGAAAAGCTGCCCCCTATCTACAGGCTAAAGGAATCACTAGATTGTTAATTGATGGCCAAGTCTATCGATTTTGAAGCAGACAGCAGACAGGAGACAGAAAAGGGTTTCCCGTCTTTCTCCTGTTCTCCCCCTGCTCTCTCTATTTCGTTGCTTGTAATAAACCAAAACGAATCAATCCGGTTTCATAGCCTCGACTCATGAGCGGTAAGGCGAGAGCCGCTTGAATCGTTGTCCAGCCACTCAATACTAAACCCATCAGGGCGCGAAGATCGAAGGCTGAATTAATCACAGTATTCCAAAAAGGGGCAACGGATACAGACCAATCGGCGGTTTGGAGATGGTTAAACCCAATTTGAGTGGCGATCGCTTCATATTCAGGTAAAGAAATCACATAAGGTAAGGCATAAACCCGATAAATTTCGGCTAAATGACGACGTTCTGCATCGTTAAGTTGTCCGGCATTTCCCTCTAAGGGACGATGACACCAAGTCGCCATCAGTAACGTTCCTCCGGGTTTCAACACTCGATAAGATTCCTGCAAAAACTTAATTTTATTCGGGAAATGTTCAGCACTTTCTAAAGACCACACCAAATCAAAGCGATTCGCCTCAAAGGGCATTTCTAAGGCATCAGCTACCAAAAACTTCGTTTTTGTCTGTAATTGGGCTTCTAGGGCACGTTCTGTGGCTCTTTTAGCTTGAACAGGACTCAGGGTAATCCCTGTAACCTCAGCTTGAAATTTATCGGCTAAATATAAGCTACTTCCCCCAATACCACAGCCCACATCCAGAATTTGAGATAATGTCAAAGGGTTTGAGGTCAACCCCCAGTTTAAAAGTTCTTCAATTAAATCAATCTGGGCTTGACGTCGTTCTTTTTTGAGGGTTCCATCTGGCCCATAATATCCATGATGTAAATGTTCTCCCCAAATTTCTTCCCATAAACCAGAAGAAGAATCATAGAATTGCTGAATTTGTTGATATAACGTTGAGTTCATCTGAATCAATCAAAGAATTTTTTTCGGACACACTTCGGTAAGCGTCTCTAAAGTATGATTCTATTGATTCGGAATTGTCTTGTAACTTAACTTGAAGATTGAGCTTAAACTCCCATGACCGTATCTCGAACAATAGGTTTAGGTTTCCTGGCGGTGATTACCGTTGGGGCTATTTTGCTGATGTTGCCCTTTTCCTTGAGTGACGGAACCTGGGGTAATCCTCTGACAGCTTTATTTACTGCCACTTCTGCGGTGTGCGTGACGGGGTTATCCGTTGTGGATGTAGGGAAATTTTACTCGTTTTGGGGCCAGTTTATTTTAGTGTTACTGGTTCAGGTGGGAGGATTAGGATACATGACCGTTACCACCTTTTTATTATTAGTATTAGGTCGGAAGTTTCGCCTCAAGGATAAATTAGCTTTACAACAATCCTTAGATGCTTCGGGAATAGCGGGGGCTGTTCCTTTATTAAAATCTATTGTGGCAACTACAGCTATCTTTGAGATAACAGGAGTTTTTCTCTTGTTATTTGTGTTTGTTCCTGATTTGGGATGGAATCAAGGATTATGGTTCTCTATCTTTCATAGTTTAAATGCTTTTAATAATGCGGGTTTTGGTTTATTATCTGATAATTTTATCAGCTATGTTCACTCCCCTTTATTGAATTTTGTGATTACCTTTCTGATTATTTGGGGAGGTATGGGTTATCAAGTGATTCAAGAACTTTATTTATGGATTCGGAATCGTTTTTCTAAACATCCCCTGCGTCGGGATTTTTCCGTTCACTTTCGAGTTGTTACTTCCACAACAGTTTTTCTATTAATTTTAGGCACAGTTTTAGTGTTCTTCACAGAATATCGTAATCCAGGAACCTTAGAACCCCTTAATTTTCCTGATCAAATCATGGCTGCTTGGTTTCAATCGGTCACGACTCGAACCGCCGGATTTAATACCATTAATAATGGAGCATTAACCGTTGGCGGGTTATTTGTATCGATTATTTTGATGTTTTTGGGGGCTAGTCCAGGGGGAACGGGAGGAGGGATTAAAACCACAACGATTCGGATTTTATTCAATGCGACTCGCTCGGCTTTACAAGGACGAGAAGAAGTGATTTGTTATAAACGCCAAATTCCATTACCTTTAATTTTAAAAGCTATTGGTGTTTTATTGGGTTCATTTGTCGTCATTTGTATTTCGACAATTCTCATCTCTTTAAGTCAACCTGAAATTGATTTCGATCCCATTTTGTTTGAAGTCGTTTCTGCCTTTGCAACCGTGGGATTATCAACGGGAATTACAGCGAGTTTAACCCCCTTGAGTAAACTGATTATTATTAGTACAATGTATATGGGTCGGGTTGGGGTATTGTTGTTAATGTCAGCAATTTTAGGAGATCCTAAACCAACCTCCATTGACTATCCTGAAGAAAATCTTTTAGTCGGATAAAACTTTAATTTCCTCTTTCTGGAAAACCCACAATATGAATCTCTCTTCTTGGAATTTTTTACGCAATCTCAGAACCGAAAAAAAACAATTTGCTGTAATTGGATTAGGTCGTTTTGGGAGTGCCGTTTGTTCAACATTGCACAAAAGCGGTTATGAAGTTCTGGCGGTTGATAAAGAAGAAAAGCGAGTAACTTCAGCATTAAGTGATCAAATAGCTTCCCATGCGTTACTCTTAGATTCAACAGAAACCTCTGCACTTCGAGAAGCGGGAATTTTAGAATTTGATACGGTAATTGTGGCGGTGGGTAGTTTTTTGGCTGAAAGTATTACCACCACTTTAAACTTAAAAGAAGGGGGTGTTACTAATGTCATTGCCAAAGCTTCATCGGAAACCCATGTTAAATTATTAAATAAAGTTGGGGCGGATTTGGTGGTCTTTCCCGAACAAGAAATGGGACAACAATTAGCTCGACAATTAACCCGTCCTCGTTTAATTGAACAATTTGAACTGGATGCGGAACATAGTATTGTAGAGATGATTGTTCCTGATGAATTTGATGGCAAAACCATTGCTGAATTAGAACTCCGCCGTCGCTATGGATTAAATCTTTTAGCAATTAAAAATGAAGGGGATAAAATGGATATTAATCCCCTTTCTAATCGACGACTTTACAAAGGAACCTTAATTGTTGTTGTGGGTTCTAATCAGGATATTAATCGTTTAGCGGGTTAGAATTTATCCGCGATTAATTATCCTGTGGATTTTGTTGAGGGATGATTTTACCTAAACTTAAATCGTCTAAATCAATCCCTCTTAAACCCCGTTCTTCAAGTTGATTAAATAACCGAGTTAGCTGATACCAAACTAATCCCGCCATTAATACCGTTAAAGGAATAGAAAACCCATAAGCAATGATTCCTGAAAAGGCAAAAACTTGCAAACAGGAAGCCAGAAAAATACAAATTCCTAATGCCACTCCCGAAAAGGGAAAAAAGACTTGAGTACCTCGCAGGTTCGCTAAATTACGAGTTGAACGGTTTTTAGACCATTCTTTTAACAGTTGTTTGAGCGTCACAACAAAGGCGGTACAGGAAGTTATTCCAATGAATAAACCCGCAACCAGTAAAAGCAAAGGTGGATCAGCAGAATTATACATAAATTATGGGTTGGTTGTTAACGGTTGATGGTCATCAGTGTCAACTTAAGCCGAAAACCTGTGATTACAGCCGAGAACAGATCCCCCTAAATCCCCCCTTCGGCAGGCTCAGGGCATAGCCTTAAAAAGGGGGACTTTGATCTCCTGTTCCCCCCTTTCCAAGGGGGGCTAGGGGGGATCTAGGACACTTAAAAAAATCAAAGAACTTTCGGTAACAAGCCTACTTTTAGCGCGATTGTTGACGCCAATGGTTGACGGTTGACCATTAACCGAGTTTTTTACTTCTTCCCTGTTCCCTGTTCCCTGTTCCCTGTTCCCTTTTGTTCAACAATTAAAGTTTAAGGGCCGCAACTTGATCAGTTGAAAATTGGGAGATTGCACCCCAAGCCGCATCGAACAAACGACTGGGTTGTAAATCAGGTTGAATTAAACTCCATAACCGTTGAACTTCTGCGGTATGGAGGCGATCATCTTCTGTTAACGCCAAAATAATTTGTCGTCGTAAGAAGTCTCCCTCATCAGACAGTAAATATTTTAATCCTAATTGTGCCGTTGGTAATAGATCAAAATTCCGATCTGAACGAGCGATCGCAATCATATTTTCTAACCGTTGCCATTGAAATTTCCCATCCTTAAATAAAACTTCAATTAAACGACGGCGTAAGGCTGGAGTTTCCCCATTTAATAAGCGACGGGCGACATAAGGATAAGCCACATCCACAATTTTAAAATCAGGATTTAAACTCAAAGCAATGCCTTCCTGCGTCACCAGAGAGCGAATAATTAAGGCAAATTGAGCCGGAACTCGGAAGGGATATTCATACATCAATTCCGAAAAACTATCGGTAATCGTTTTAAAATTAAAATCCTTAACACTGGTTCCCATCACATTTCCTAAAACCGATTCTAAGGCGGGGATAATCGGTCTAATATCAGTTTCGGGAGATAAAAACCCTAATTTAACGAAATCAATTGCCAGTTGATCATAATCTTTATTGATCAAATGCACCACTGAATCCACGAGGGTTTCTTTGGTGTTTTGTTCCAACTGATCCATCATCCCAAAATCAATAAATGCCATGCGACCATCGGGCAGAGCAAATAAATTACCGGGGTGAGGATCGGCGTGGAAAAAGCCAAATTCTAACAACTGTCTTAAACCACTGGTGACTCCAATTTGAATCAGAGCATCTTGATCTAATCCAGCGGCTTTAATTCGTTCCGTATCCGTCAATTTAAAGCCATTAATCCACTCCAAAGTTAAAACACAAGTTGTGGTGTAACGCCAATAAATTGAGGGAACTTTAACATGAGAATCATCGGCAAAATAAGTAGCAAAGCGTTCAGCATTGCGCCCTTCATTAATATAGTCAATTTCCTCAAATAACTTAATCCCAAATTCATCGACAATTAAGGTTAAATCATGACCTAAATTTAACGGCAACCAAGGAGAAAGCCATCCCGCAGCCCAGCGCATTAAATATAAATCTAAGGTCAAAACGGGTAATAAATTCGGGCGCTGTACCTTAACAGCCACTTCTTCTCCGGTTCGCAGTCGAGCGCGATAAACTTGACCTAAACTCGCCGCCGCAATGGGTTCAGGAGAAATTTCGCTGTAAATTAGATCTAAATCTTGGTCTAATTCTGCTTCAATAATTGCCATTGCCTGCTCATGATTAAAGGGAGGCAATTGATCTTGAAGTTTAGTTAATTCCTCTAAAAAATCCTTACGAATTAAATCAGGACGAGTGGAAAGAGCTTGACCGACCTTAATATAGGTGGGGCCTAAATCGGTGAGAACATGGCGGAGGTGGGCTGCTCGTTCGGGGGTATGTTCAACGTCTCGATGTTGCCATTGATCCCATAATAAACCCAGAAGAAACCCGGCAAAGTGCCAAATTATTAGGATTGTTCGCCCAATTGCTAACCAAGGACGACGACGATAATAGCGGGCAATCTCCTGTGGGTCATAACGTCGTCTTGATGTTCCTGCCTGTGGATTCACGCTTGTAATAGTCCTCTGTTACCGTTAAATTGTTAGGTTTTGGATAAAAAGTTGACGGTTGACGATTGATGATTGATCAACAACGGACAACCGATACCGAATCAACCAAGATTTGTGAAATTTTTTATCGTTTCATTACATTACAGTATACAAAAATTGCAACGGTAGAAACGCTTTATAGCACATCTTTACCGTTGTGGCGTTTGAACTAATCCTTCTTTCAGGGCATCAATGACTTGCTGTTGTTGGTCTGGGGATAATTCCGGGAACAACGGTAAAGATAAAACTTCCTGACAAACGGCTTCAACATTGGTCAGTTGATGGGGTTGATATCCTAAATTTTGATAAACGGGTTGTTGATGGAGGGGAATGGGATAGTAAATCATAGAACCAATTCCCTTTTCCTGGAGATAATTTCGCAGGTAATCTCGGGGTTTGAGATCAGAATTCAATCCGTCGGAGGTTGATAGAACCCGGATGGTGTATTGGTTCCACACACTCTGGCCCCCAGCAATTTCTTGGGGAGTGATGATTTCAGCAAGAGGATAGAGAAATTGGTGATATCGTTGAGCGACGGCTTGCCGTTGTTGGTTCCAAGTGTCAAGATACGGCAGTTTAATTCGTAAAATAGCAGCTTGCAACGCATCCAAACGGCTATTAATCCCGATGGTTTCTGAACGATAGCGGCTGGCTTGACCATGTTCTTTAATAATTCTCATGGACTGAGCCAAAGTTGGATCTTGGGTCGTTACAGCCCCCCCATCTCCACAAGCTCCTAAATTTTTAGTGGGGAAGAAACTAAAACAGCCAATATGTCCAATACTGCCGACCTTTTGCCCTTGCCAAGTGGCTCCCGTTGCTTGAGCACAGTCTTCAATCACTGCTAAATGATAGGATTGGGCGATCGCCATTAACCGAGTCATATCTACAGGTTGACCAAATAAATGCACCGGAATAATGGCTTTGGTTCTTTCAGTAATGGCCTTGGGGATTTGTTCGAGATCGAGATTAAAGGTTTGAGGATCAATATCAACAAACACAGGAGTTGCCCCCACCGCACTAATCATTTCGGCTGTAGCGATAAAGGTAAACGGTGTGGTAATCACTTCATCCCCTGGCCCGATATTGAAAGCGCGTAAAGCCAAAAATAAAGCATCGGTTCCTGAGTTGCAAGCAATGGTTTCTCGGACTCCAATATATTGCCCAAACTCCTGCTCAAAGGCTTCGACGATGGAACCTCCAATATAACGACCCGAAGCCAAGACCGCTTGCACCGCTTGGCTGACTTCATCCTGAATTAATTTGTACTGTTGGCTTAAATCAAGGGGAGGGACTGTATTCACGTTTCACACCACCAAGTAAAATTTAAAGTTAGTTCGTTTTCTGAGGAACGTTTTTTGATTTCCTTAGATTTTACAGATTTGGGGCTTTCAGGAGACTAATTGTGATCCCAATTGCTGTTTCTGCCGTTGCACTGTTGAGAATAACAGGAGTTAATGTTGATAGCAAGTCTCCAAACTCGGCTTCCGTTAGGAGTTCTGGGTTAGGGGTTGGCAAAAATCTGTAATTGGGGATTTCTGTAGCCCTATTGTCTTTGCCCTTAGAGCTTGAAGATGAAAGGATTTTGATTTTAACTTCTTAATTATTTTCTATAATTTTTGGGGATTAAACTGGTAAAATTGTTAAAGGTTGAATCTGCATCCCAAGAGCGTGCAAAGGTGATCAATTCTTCCTGTCGGAGAGTACCTCATTTTTGATTCACTTTTGGGAAATAGAGGGGCTTTCTATTGATTTTTTTTGTATAAGACTGGATTTCAAGTGACTATTTTACCAAAAAAATACCATTTGTTATCCTCTTTCCCCGAAGAATACAGCCTGAACAATTTGCTATTTGACTCAGCCTGTGAGGTCGGGAACAGTCGTCAAAATTTTTTAGTTCCCCTTAGCCTATTTTCTCCGGTTTACGGTGATGGTCAAGAGTGAAACCTGAGTCCCTTCATCAACAGGCCGAAACACCAGATATAGAATCTCTGGAAAAATTATCGTTTATTACATCCCTTAACTTATGTCTGAATTTCAGGATTTTCTAAGACGAAAAGTTGCCTACGTTGCTATCGGTGAATTCAAACCGGGTAAATTTAAAGAAGCTCAAACATTATTTGAAAAAGCCGTAGCCACTTATAAACAAGGCTTTCAAGGGGCTTACTTACTTCAAGAGCCGGGAACCGATAAAGGAATTGCCATTATTTTTTGGGAAGATATTGGCGATATGGATGTCTCTGATAATCAAACAGAAGCCTATCAATCTATTATGAATGAAATGGCAACTTTATTTGTCAAAGCACCCACGACATCGTTTTATGAAGTGAGCAGTGCTATTCGTTTAGAGCAACTTGCAGAAGCGCTATTGCGATAAAATTTTGATCGGTTTCGACTTTTTAAACCGATTAAAATCTGTGGTTATACCAACAAAACCCGCGCCTGCGGGTTTTTAAGATTAAAGATGGGATTTATTAATTGTATAACACCTTATTAATCGCCTACACTGCACTTACACACCCTACAATTGAGGTGAATTATGGAATCAATGATTAAACTTTCGGCCCTGAATACCAGTTTAATCGAAGTTCGCTTAATTGAAGGTCGGGATCAGGCCTGTATTTGGGTGAATGAACATTATTTTTCTTTGGTAACGGGGCAAAAACTTAATATTTCTTCTAGCTTACAAGAAGGAGTTAATTTATTGAATTTTATGATTAAAACTTACAGTCTAAAAGAACGAATTCTCAGAGGGTTATTTAATCAAGATTGGTGTGGACGTTTTGAACTTTATATTGATGGAAAATTACGCGGAACCTATAATCAAAATGGCGGTGAGCTTCTGGGTTCCGGTGAATATACCGTTGCTAAAATTGAACTCAATATTGATCCTGCTCCCCCTGTTCCCACCCAAGAACCTAATACTGATTCTATCAAAAAACCTAATACTGATCCTATCAAAAAACAACTTTTAAATATTATGAACAGCTTACAAAATATTTGGGGGATGAATCCTACCCATTTTGAAAATGTAGGATATTCAACCCCCTACATTATATTAGAGAATAATATAAAAATCAATGTTTGGAAAAACTTAGCAAAAGTTGATTATGTATTTTTGATTGACCCGGCGGGAAATTGTTGTTTTGCGGGTTATGTGGGATGGATTCATCGTAAAAAATTCTATCGAGCTTTACAACAAATTCGGAATGATTACTCTAATATTTAATAAGCGATCGCCTTTAATTTCATCTAATCCGAGAACCAATCTCAACCCCAAGTTGCAATTTTTAACCAAAATATTACAATATTTAATAAGACCTAAAAACCCGTTACATCTATCTCATCTTGAACCATGACTGACCCACTCACTAAATTAACCTACCAAGCATTTCAGCAGGGAAAAAGCTATTTTAGTGTGGCTCATAGCACCCTAACCCATCAACTGCTGAATTGGATTAATCCCATTTCTCCTGAGCGGAAAACCGAACCCCTGAGTCCTGAAATTCTGTTAAAAATCCGACAGTTATTGAATGAAATCCTTGAAACAGACTGGAAAGATGCCGAAAAAGGGGTGTATCCCGTTTCTATTTTATTTGATAATCCCTGGGAGGATTTCTTTCGTTACTATCCGAGCATTTTATTAGAGCTACCTGAACGCAGAGAACGGGCAAATCAAAAACAGCATCAAGATTTTTCTGCTAATATTGATATAGAAGGATATCCGAGTTATTATGTGCAGAACTTCCATCATCAAACCGATGGATATTTGAGTGAGATGTCTGCAAATTTATACGATTTGCAAGTAGAAATTTTATTTTATGGGGGTGCAGATGCCATGCGTCGCCGAGTTCTTGCCCCTTTAAAAACAGGGTTAAACCGATTTAATGATATTCCTGAAAAACAAATTCGGGTGTTAGATGTTGCCTGTGGAACAGGTCGAACCCTGAAAAATATTCGGGCGATGTTACCCAAAGCGTCCTTATTTGGTGTGGATTTATCTCCGGCTTATTTACGAAAAGCCAATCAACTTTTATCGGAAATTCCCCAAGAGTTACCTCAACTGATTCAAGCTAATGCTGAAGAGTTACCCTTTTGTGATGATTTCTTTCATGGCGTTACCTCCGTTTTTTTATTCCATGAATTACCTGCAAATGTTCGTCAAAAGGTAATTAATGAATGTTGGCGAGTGATTAAACCCGGAGGCATTTTTATTATTTGTGATTCCATGCAAATTTCGGATTATCCCGATTTGACACCCCTAATGGAAAACTTTCCCAAGACATTGCATGAGCCCTATTATAATCATTATATTAGGGATGATTTAGTAGAACGATTAGAAAAGGCAGGATTCCAAAATATTACCACTCAAAACCATTTTGCCAGTAAATATTGGATTGCCCATAAATCGGTTTAAAGGTTGGGTTGATACAACCCTTGTGACTTCACCTAACCCTCTCCTTAGCAAGGGGAGGGCGACTTAGGATACAATTCAATAAACGCGAGTAACAGTATTGTCAGCACCCCGCTCTAAAGAGACGGGGCTTCATGCCTCTAACTTTGGATAGCTGACCAGCCTGAGCCTAACGGCTACGTTATCGGCAAGTGTTCAAGAACCCACCAATAGATGCGTAGCTAGTCTGTTGCTCTGGAACTTAAAAGTTAAACAGTTTTACGAGGGGTAAAACAGTGCTTTTGAGATAGTTACCGACCGATAACATTGGCGTTCGCGCAGCGTGTGCGAAGCACTCAGCTAACTTCACCCTAGAAATAGGAGTGGGAGAAATCCCAAAAAAAAACAGGAATCGGCAAATACAACAATTTTTGTCGGTTCCCAATCTAGTATTCACGGAGAATAAATTCTCCTGAGTCGTTTTTCCTCCGCGCTCTGAACAGACGCGGTTTCCAAACTTCCCATTTTTTTATTATGACAAGTACAGAACAAGCCCCGTTAACCACTGAAACGAACGACGAACTGATTGAAGATGCCATGGCCACCGTCAAACCTTCCGACGAAATTGAAGCGGTTCTTGCTGGGTTAGCTGAAGACCAAAAGGTGATGGTGGCAACGTCCGAAGCGGGTAAGGTTTGGCAGTTTGAATATGGTAGCGTCGAAGTGTTTGTCCAACTCACGGGAGAAACCGATGAAGATACCCTCACGGTTTGGGCCTCTGTACTGAAATTCCCGGTGAAAAATGAAAACTTGTTAATGCGAAGATTATTAGAAATGAACTGGTTATCAACTTTAGAATCCCATTTTGCCATTGTTAATGATCAAGTTGTGGTTTTATCCAGTCGGACGTTAGCGGATATTTCTGCGAGTGAAATCTCTCGGATTATTACGATTGTAGCAACCATTGCTGATAATAACGATGATCAATTACAAGCAGAATTCGGACTCTAAAGTTTGGCGTTTAATTCCCGTCTTGAACGCATCGGGACATCTGCAAATGGCGATTGACCATTGGTTATTTCACCAACATCAACAAGGTCAACATCCCTCGACTTTGCGGTTTTATCTGTGGGAAACGGCAACGATTTCTTTAGGCTATCATCAAAAAAATTGGCCGCAACATTGGCAAGGGTTAAGGTGGCAAAATCAACCGTTACCCTTAGTCAGACGTCCAACGGGAGGTAGGGCTGTTTTACATCAGGGGGATTTAACCTATGCAGTGATTACCTCTGGATTAACCGACAATCACAAGGCTGCCTATCAAATATTATGCCAATTTTTAATTGAAGGATGGCGATCGCTCGGCGTTGAACTACACTATGGTTGTGGGGGGCGAGGATACATTCACAACCCGAACTGTTTCGCCACTGCCACCAGCGCCGATTTAGTCTTATCCGATGGCACCAAATTAATTGGGAGCGCCCAACTGAGGGGGAATGGAACCATTTTACAACATGGGTCAATCCGGTTAACCCCCGATGCAGAATTATTTCGTCAGGTGTTTGGTTTGGAAATGCCTACACCCACTTTAACCTCAGTCGCTTCACCAGACAGCTTAATTCCAACGGTTATCGAAGCTTTGGCGATGGCGGCTAGTCGTTGTTTTGGGGTGGAATGGGTAATAGAACCCCTTTCGGATCTGGAATTAGAGACAATTGTACAGCAGTATTCAACTCATTGGCAAGTTAGCTAAGAGGTGTTTTCTGTTAAAATCATCAATAATAAACGCATCTGAGTTAAAAACTAAAAAAAGATGGATACAAAAGCATTTAGACGTTCATTACAACAGTCAGAAACCTATCATCGTAAAGGTTTTGGTCATGAAAAAGAAGTTGCGACTGTCATGCAATCTGCCTATCAAAGTTCTTTAATTCAAGAAATTCGAGAGAATAACTATATTATTAAACGCGGTAATGTTACCATTAAAATGGCTCAATCTTTTGGGTTTTGTTGGGGTGTAGAACGGGCAGTGGCAATGGCCTATGAAACTCGCCAGCATTTCCCGACGGAAAATATTTGGATTACTAATGAAATTATTCATAATCCTTCTGTAAATCAACATTTACAGGATATGAAAGTTGAGTTTATTCCGGTAGAAAATGGGAATAAGGATTTTTCCGTGGTCAATTCTGGGGATGTGGTGATATTACCTGCTTTTGGGGCTAGTGTTCAAGAAATGCAAATCTTGAATGAAAAAGGCTGTAAAATTGTCGATACAACTTGTCCTTGGGTTTCTAAAGTTTGGAATACCGTTGAGAAACATAAAAAGAGAGATTATACCTCAATTATTCATGGAAAATATAGCCATGAAGAAACCGTCGCTACCAGTTCTTTTGCGGATAAATATTTAATTGTTTTGAATTATAAAGAAGCAGAATATGTCTCGAATTATATTCTGAATGGGGGCAACCGTGAGGAGTTTTTAGCAAAATTTAGTCGTGCTTGTTCCGAGGGTTTTGATCCTGATCAAGATTTAGTCCAAATTGGTATTGCTAACCAAACAACAATGTTAAAAAGTGAAACCGAACAAATCGGAAAACTTTTAGAACATACGATGATGAAAAAATATGGCCCCGATAACTTAAATCAACATTTTCAAAGTTTTAATACCATCTGTGATGCGACCCAAGAACGCCAAGATGCCATGATTGGAATATTAGATGATCCCTTGGATTTAATGGTTGTTATTGGTGGGTTTAATTCTTCTAATACGACCCATTTGCAAGAAATGTCTATTGAAAAAGGAATTCCGTCTTATCATATTGATTGTTCAGAACGAATTTTAACTGATAATCGTATTGAACATAAACCGTTAGGAAAGCCTTTAGAAATTCAAGAAAATTGGCTTCCAGAGGGTGAAATTTTAGTGGGAATTACGTCTGGTGCGTCTACTCCTGATAAAGTTGTTGAAGAAGTCATTGAAAAGATTTTTGCCCAGCAGTTATCGAGTGTTCAGGGTTAAACCTTAAGGATAGTAATTCTTAAATGTTTACTACGCATTCCTATCCCGTAGAGACGCGCCATGGCGCGTCTCTACTAGATCTATAGTTTCGATTACATTAATAATAATTTTTTCATTAACCATTCTTTTCCTTTATAAGGTGCATAGCGTAAAGGTAAATCGAATAAAAAGGTTTGTTTTAACACACTGCGATAATGGGAAAATCGATCAAACGTAGCTTTTCCGTGAGAACTTCCCATCCCGCTTTCTCCGACTCCTCCAAAGGGCAAAGTTCGACTACTAAACTGTAATAATGTGTCATTTAAACACAGGGTTCCTGATGAAGTTTCTTGTAAGATGCGGTTTTGTTTGTCTTTATTTTGAGAAAATAAATATAATGCTAAGGGTTTGGGACGGCTGTTAATTTGAGCGATCGCTTCTCCTAAATCATCATACTCCAAAATCGGTAAAATCGGCCCAAAAATTTCCTCTTGCATAACCGCATCATCCCAAGAGACTTGATCAATAATTGTGGGGGAAATATACTGAGTTTCGGGGTTGGTTTCACCGCCTGTAATGATTTTACCTGCTTTTAAAAATTCCTGTAATCGGTTAAAATGGAAACGGTTAATGATGCGAGCATAATCAGGGCTAGTGGCGGGATTTTCCCCAAAAAAGGTTTGAATAGATTGTTGCATTGCGGTGATTAATTCTGATTTAATTCGAGAATCTACCAGCACATAATCTGGGGCGATACAAGTTTGACCTGCATTCACAAATTTCCCCCAAACAATCCGTTTTGCTGTATAATCAAATTGAATATCTTCATCCACAATACAAGGGCTTTTTCCACCTAACTCTAAGGTTACAGGTGTTAAATGTTTGGCGGCTGCTTCCATTACAATCTTCCCTACTTTTGTGCCTCCAGTAAAGAAAATATGATCAAACTTTTCAGCTAATAACTCTTGACTGGTTTCCACCCCGCCTTCAACGACAGTAATATATTCAGAATTAAAATTTTTATTAATAATCTCACTAATAATTTTAGACGTATTTTGACTAATTTCTGAGGGTTTTAAAATCGCACAATTACCAGCCGCGATCGCTCCAACCAAAGGAGAAATAAGTAGTTGAAACGGATAATTCCAAGGAGCTATAATTAATACAACTCCTAACGGTTGAGGATAAATCCAGGTTGAAGCAGGAAATTGACTTAAAGAGGGGGTAACTTTTTGCGGTTTAACCCAAGATTTGAGATGTTTAATAGCATAATTAATTTCAGCAACGGGAGCGAGTTCAAAATAAGCTTCCAGATCAGGACGGCCTAAATCCGCTTTGACTGCGTTAATAATAGCCGTTTCATGGTCTGCGATCGCTTGTTTTAAACGATAAAGTTGTTCGAGACGAAACTCGATATCCTGGGTTTGTCCCGTCGCAAAAAAGTCCCGTTGTTGCGCGATTAAATGTTGAATAGCAGTTTTTTCAGTCATTTTCACCTCTCCAAATTTCCCTGATCCCCTTTTATGGTACAACTTGATCAGAGTAAAGTTATTGCAACTGAGGTCAAGCTGAGAATGGCAAACCTAAAAGAAATTTTATATCTTGAAGTTCCTACTCCCGATACTCAACAGGTTTGTGCTTGGTTGCAAAAAAATTTTCAAGCAGAAATGGGAGAAAAAATTATGACTCCCAATGGATTTCGGTTGCGATTTCCCCAGCTTGATCAAAATACACCCGAATGGAGTGAACTTTCAACCTTTGTTTGGTCAGTTCAACGCACCACCTATTTAAAAGTATTTCGAGTGGGTCAACCGCCTAAAGCGCAGGAACAGAAGTTTTTAAAACGCTTAGAAACTGAACTTAGAATCACATTTCCTTATCAATATCCTGAACCTCCAGAGATTAATTTATCCGAACAATCCATTTTTGAAGCCTTAGAAAAAGATTATCCCTTAACGGTTAAATACTTCCAAAAAATGCCCAATGGAGAATTTGATCTGCAACGGGTTTATTGGTGGGAAAAACGGTGGCGAGAAGGGGTGAGAAATCCCCAAACGCCAAAACAAGTTATTTTTAAAACCGATACTTCACAACCGTCGGAATCTCCCAATTATGACTTAATTTATATCGGGGGTGCTTTAGGAGTCATTCATGCCGCAGTCATGGCTAGATTAGGCTATAAAGTGTTATTAATTGAACGCTTACCCTTTGGTCGGATGAACCGAGAATGGAATATTTCTCGCAGTGAGTTAAAAAGTTTAACAGATTTAGGATTATTTACTCAAACCGAGATTGAAAGTTTTATTGCTAGAGAATATAAAGACGGTTTTCATAAATTTTTTGATGCCTATAATCCTGAATTTGCAAAAGCTAAAATTCTTCATACCCCAACAGTCTTAAATGTGGCTTTAAATGCAGAAATTTTACTGAAACTTTCAGGAGAAAAACTAAAAGAAGCTGGAGGAGAAATATGGGATGAAACGGAATTTTTGCAAGCCAATATTGATGCGAATCAAGCCCAGGTTCAATGCCTTCATCTTCCTACCCAAAAGGAACGAATCGCCACTGGTCGTTTATTAGTGGATGCGATGGGAACGGCTTCTCCCATTGCTTGGCAATTAAACGGAGGACGGGCGTTTGATAGTGTTTGTCCGACCGTTGGGGCGGTGATTGATGGCGGGTTTGAACCAGGAGTTTGGGATGCTACATTAGGAGATGTTTTAAATACTCATGGGGATATTTCACGGGGAAGACAGTTAATTTGGGAACTGTTTCCAGGGGGGGGAAATGAATTAACCTTTTATCTATTTCACTATCATCAAGTTAATCCTACAAATCCCGGTTCTTTGTTAGAAATGTATGAAGACTTTTTTACTATTTTACCCGAATATCGTCGATGCGATCTAGATCAATTAGTGTGGAAAAAACCCACTTTTGGTTATATTCCAGGGCATTTTAGTACCGGAAGTCGCGATCGCAAAGTGAGTTTCGATCGATTAATTTTAATCGGAGATGCTGCTTCTTTACAATCTCCGTTAGTCTTTACCGGATTTGGATCTTTAGTGCGAAATTTATCTCGATTAACCGATTTATTAAATACCGCTTTAAAACATAATTTATTAACCGCAGATTGGTTAGATAAAATTCGAGCGTATCAAACTAATGTTTCTGTAACGTGGTTATTTTCTAAAGGAATGATGGTTCCCACAGGCAAATATTTACCGCCCGAAAAAATTAACTCGATTTTAAATACTTTTTTTGGAATTTTAGCAACCGAACCCCAAGATATTGCAGAAACCTTTATTAAAGATCGGACAACTTGGTGGATATTTACCCGGTTAGCCTTAAAAGCCGCCCGCATGAATCCTTTATTATTAGTGTGGATTTTAGACTTTGTAAACTTTGGGGAAGTAGTGCGCTGGACAAAGAATTTTATCCTGTTTATGGTGTTATCGGTGGTGAGTTTTCTTTTCGGTTGGCTTCCCCATTTCGCTCGTCAAATTCAACCTTGGTTAGAACCCCGATATCCTAAACTTTGGATGTGGTTATTAACAACCAGTTATGCTTTAACTGACGGGATGGGGAAACCCCAAGCTCCCCATTTCACAACATTAAAACTCAGGGTTTCTTAAATTTCGGGGTGAAACTCGACGGAATCAATGATAGATTTCTCCGGTTCAAAATGAAAGTTTAAACGTCCAAAACCTAGATCAAAAGAGATTATACTTTGAGGAATATTCAGGCTAACGTTATACCCTAAATCCCGCATTTCTGAAATCACATCACTGGTCGTCCAACCTAAATAAACTTCTAATTCTTCAGGTTGAGGTTGACTGCTAAAGATACAATTTCGATATTTTTTCTTAAGCAATGAGTAATAGTTTGTCCCTGGAGACGTGTAACCCGTAGAGGTGGGTAAAGGGTGCGATCTTAGATGGCGTTTAAGATCCTGTTCCCAAGGGTTTTTTGCCGTTGATGAGGGGGTTAAAGGGATGGGAATCAGCATGAGTTATCCTCCAATCTAAAATTCTTGTAGAAGTACCTTTGTTCCTAGCTTGTTCTATAACTTCCTCGTTTGTCGATAGGGATAAGTTCAGGATTTCAGGTTTCTACTCGTCTATTTGGGGATAGGATTCCCTAAAAAAAGGATGGAAAAGTTCAGTTCAGATCTTCCGTACTGATAGAAGTTTTCAATTGAGTACGGAAGATCGGGAAATTAGCGATCGCACTTCAATATTAATTAGCGCGAGTTTAACCTTTTGTTAATCCATGACTTAAAGTAGCGATCGCTTGCTGATTTTTTTAGAGGCGATCGCTTTTTTTGAGCTTAACTTCTGGTTGCTAACTGACGCTCTGGAAGGGGAGTTTTTTCGGCAACCAGTTGTCGGAATTGTTCTCCATCTAAGGTTTCTACTTCTAACAATAATTCTACCAATTGATCAATTAACATTCGGTGTTCCCGAACTATTTCTCGTGCTTGTTCATAACATTGAAATGCCAGTGATCGAATCAAGTGATCAATTTGGGTAGCGACTTCTTCAGAATATTCTGATTGAGAGGGAAATCCTCGCCCTAAAAACACCTCTCCCGATGGACTTTCTAACGCCACTAACCCTAAATCAGACATTCCATAATGGGTGATCATTTCCCGTGCTAAATTCGTCACGGTTTGAATATCACTCGTTGCGCCATTGGTAACTTCCGCATCCCCAAAAACTTCCATTTCGGCGGCACGTCCTCCCAAACAAATGGTAATCCGATCAATTAACCAGGCTTTTGTATATAGCCCACTATCGACCATTTCTTCATTAAACATTTGTTGAGCAAAACCTCCAATCCCTCCCGAACGCGGGATAATAGTAACTTTATTTAAGGGATCGGAATTTTTCAACAATGTCATTAATAAAGCGTGTCCGATTTCATGATAGGCAATCAAACGCTTTTTCTTACTATCTAATAACGGCGTTAAGGCTAACCCAATGGTAATCCGATCAATGGCATCATCAATTTCTAAAGCAGTAATTGCTTCTTTGCGTCGTCGGGCGGTTAAAATTGCCGCTTCATTGAGTAAATTTGCTAAATCTGCACCGGATAATCCAGGGGTACGACGAGCGATCGCATCTAAAGAAACCTCCTCGGATAACTTCTTATTGCGGGCGTGAACTTTAAGAATTCCTAAACGACCATTAAAACTGGGTAAATCGACCATCACTTGTCGATCAAATCGACCCGGACGCAATAACGCCGCATCTAAAACATCAGGACGGTTGGTAGCAGCAATGACAATAATTCCTGTATTACCTTCAAACCCATCCATTTCTGTTAATAATTGGTTTAGGGTTTGTTCGCGTTCATCATTTCCCCCCCCAATTCCAGCGCCCCGTTGACGTCCGACGGCATCAATTTCATCAATAAAAATTAAACAAGGGGCATTTTCCTTGGCTTTTCTAAATAAATCCCTCACCCGTGAAGCACCAACCCCCACGAACATCTCCACAAATTCTGACCCAGAGATGCTGAAAAAGGGTACTCCGGCTTCTCCAGCAATGGCTTTAGCTAATAGAGTTTTTCCGGTTCCCGGTGGCCCAATTAATAAGACCCCTCTGGGAATTTTCGCCCCAATGGCTGTAAAGCGTTCCGGTTGCTTCAGGAAGGTGACAACTTCTTGCAATTCTTCCTTGGCTTCCTCAATTCCCGCCACATCTTCAAATAATATCCCCGTTTTGGCTTCCATTTGGAATCTCGCCCTGGATTTGCCAAAGTTCATCGCTTGGCCCGATGCTTGGGTAGACCGTCGCAGAATCATTAATAGAAATGCCAATACGCCAAAAATAATCAGCATATTGATAATTAACCCCATCGCCGCACTATTATCGGCCGTAGGGCTAACTTCATACTCAACATTATTCGCCCGAATTTCCTGCATTAATTCCGGGTTTTGTTCAAACAGAGAAACCCAATACACCGACGATGGCTTTTTGTCTTTGTCTCCCTTCAAGGTGACTTTTGCCATTTGTCGTGAGGGATCTTCTTCAATTTTTTGGACTTCCCCAGCCTCAATTTTCTGCAACAGTTGACTATAGGTTAGGGTTTTTGGGGTGTTATTGGCAAATGCTGGAGTCCCCAAGAGTAGACTCTGGGCCATCATCCAACTACCTAAAATTCGCCCTAGTCGTTTGGCGATGATGGTTTTTTGGGGGACGATCTGTTTGGCATCTGGCCATCCCGTCCAGGCTTTGATCCAAGACCTCTTCATAAAATAACTCTACCTTTTCCTGTTGCTATGTTCCCAACTTTTAACAGAAGTGGGGGTAAATCTAGTTTAACGCTCAGACGTTGGGTTGATCGGTTGACGACTGAAGAAACTGAGTTTCTGTACCCGTTTTGATTTAGCTATGCTATCGTTTAATTAAACGAAGTCATTATGAGTACATTATAAAATCAGGAGATCCCCATTATGGTTAAAATCGTAGGACTCGCAGGTAGTTTGCGTTCGGGTTCCCATAGCTATCAAGCTCTGATGGAAGTGGCGAAACGAGTCGAAATGTTGGGTGTAGAGGTAGACATATTGGATTTGCGATCGCTGAATCTCCCCTTTTGCAACGGTGAAGATCACTATCCCGACTATCCTGATGTGGAAAAACTGCAAGAAACGGTTAAACAGGCAGACGGTTTAATTTTAGCAACACCTGAATATCATGGTAGTGTCAGTGGTGTGTTAAAAAATGCCTTAGATTTGATGAGTTTTGAACAGTTAGAAGATAAAGTTGTCGGTTTAATGAGTGTATTAGGGGGTCAATCCAATAGCAATGCACTCAATGATTTACGAGTGATTATGCGGTGGGTTCATGCGTGGGTAATTCCTGAACAAGTTGCCATTGGACAAGCCTGGAAAGCCTTTAATTCTGACGGGAAAGTCATCGATGAAAAGCTCTCCCAACGGTTTGATGAATTCGCTCAAAGTTTAGTTAGAAGTACCCAAAAAATTCGCAAAGTCGCTTAATAAGCGCAAAGGATTTTCCTACCCTCTCCCTTTTATTGGCCAGAAAAGGGGGATTTTTTTCCGAATTAATAGTTAAAAAAAGGCACTATCACGGAAGTTTAAATTAAAGCTAACACAGAAACAGGTGATCCAGAACCACCTGTAAGCTTTATAATTCCTAAGATCAAAGTAATTCCCGTAGGAGGAAGTTGATCGAGATTCGTCAAATTTTCTAACACGAAACCGTTGTGTTTTAAAATTAGTTTATTCGTTTTAAAACTATCATCAAAACCTGGGTCAACGCCATGAGTATCAATCCCAACTCCCCCAATCTTTCGCTGTTGAGTTAAAAATTGAATCGCTTCATCTCCAAACCCTGGAAAGTGGGGTTTTCCCTGTTCATCAAGATTTAAAAAATCAACCGGATCATGCCATTTTTCTTGCCATCCAGTATAGAGTAAAACCAGACTATTTTCGGGAATCAGATGATGCTGACTCTCCCATCTTTCAATATCGTTTACAGTTAAAATTGAATCAGGATTTAACATAGATTTTTCCCGAATATCAATCACTACTGCGGGAAGAATACAAGACTCAGGAGAATAGTGATCCACTCCCATTCCGCCTTGATAAAAACTTTGAGGAGAATTGAGATGAGTCCCACTATGTTCTCCCATCGAAAACTGTCTTAAATAATAACCTGATGTTGAAAAATCTGCCACCGTTTTAAACTCAACAGCAGGATCACCAGGCCATAATGGAATATTCGGATGAATCTTATGGCTTAAATCAATAATTCTACTATAGTTAATCGTTTTCATGATTCTAATGACTGATTTTTAGGATTGAATTTTAATCCATTGGTTAATGGTTTTATAAATATTAACTAATCCTTGAATTTGCGATCGCGGTGAACGTCCGTACAAAAAATCATGGAGACTAATTTGATAATTGTGTTGAATCGCTAAATCTAACCATAAATTATGATAAGCTTGTCCTTGCTCATAATCAGGAATCGTGCTAGAATAATGGGAAAAGTAATCTAAACAAGTATTAAAAAATTGTTTTCGTCCTTGATATTTTAAATAATTCAGCCGAGGTTTAAACGTTGTTAAATTATCTAAAGCTGTATGTAATGTATCGGCTAAAAATTCAGCATCAAATTCTGATAATAACCCTGAACCTTGAGGAAAAATTTGAGCTTGACCTCTAGCATATTGATTAAAGGCTTGAAAACAAATCACCGGAGTATTACAACTCATCGCTTCCGCAAGACTGCTATTTTTTCCATCTAAAAGAGAACCTATAAGGCAAATTTTAGAGCGAGAATAATAAAGCGGTCTTTCTTGATAATAGTCAACCTGAGAAATAATCTGAATATAATCTAAAGGATTCACTAAAATATTTTTAACTTTTTGCCATTCTAATTGTGCTTCGCTACTGAGTTTATGAATAGAGTTGGGATCAAAATCATCTTCTACAATAAATATTGTTTTTAAAAGTTTATTATATTTTTTTTTGTAAATCTTTAACGCCTCAGCAATGATAGGGAGATTATTGACAGGAGATAATCGAGATACGCATAAAACATCAATATCTTTAACGGTAAAAGGCTGAGGAGCAATTAAATATTCATGAATAAAATCAGAATGAGAAGCTGGAATTAAAATTTTATTGGCTCGTTGTGGGTCGATTTTTCTAAACCATGTTTCACGGGATGGATTATCATATAAGGTAAAATAAGCATCCGCCGTATTTGACCAAGGATAGGAACACCAACGAGAATCAGCAATTGAAAAGAATGTATCAGAAAGTTGAGGTAAAACTTTATTTAATAAATCAACAGATTCACTAAAATATAATCCTTTAATAAATTTATCTTCATACATTAAAGGCGGCAAAATGATAGAGAAATTTACGTTTTCATAGCGTTCTGATTCCGGCTCAAAAATCTCATTTGTCCAGCTATCTAAATCTACATAAATTTCTTCTAAGGGTTTATAAATTTGATCGGTATTAAAATATGACTTTTGCCGTTGGTAGTTTCCAATTCCCATAATAATTGATTGATGAATTTATTTATAATTTTGACAAACTTTACTAAAAAAAATAAAAAAATGAATCCCCTTATTATTCTATTCAATACGAACTTGATCAGTTATTAACTGATTTTTTTCTAAAATTAAATCCATTGCTTTTTTGATAATTTCTTCCTGTTGGACAAATTGACTTAATTCTTCTGATTCATATTTCCCTTCAAAAGCTTCAATTGCAGCTTTTTCTAAGGCTAAATCATAGGCATCTTCTAGGGTAGCTAATAATTCAGCTTCACTCATATAGGTTCCTTTCGCTTTTCCGCGAGAATTAGTGCGTTGAATTTGCTTAACCGAATTATGAATAGAAAGATTCCAAGACCGAGTTGTGCGATTTTCGGCAGCTTGTTTAATCAGGTGTAGAAGCAAAATAATACCATAACTAAATATTTTATTCAGTTTATCAGATTTGCTCATTTCTTCTAATTCTTCTACAACTAACAGAGCTTCTGTTATATTACCTTGGTGCAAAAGTTCTTTGAGAGTCAATAGTTCTTCCATTGGCTTTTTCCAGTGGTACTCGTCATTAATTATATCGTGTAATGTAACCTATATAAAGCAATTTTCAATCGATTTTAATATAAATTTTATTGTAGGGGTTTGGTTTTCAAACCCTCTAGCTATCTAGGTGAGAAAAGAAGCCACCCCTACAGGATTTTTTCGCCCATCCTAAACATCAAACCATCATAAGCTGCATTGGTTTAACCAATTCAAAATAAGGGTATTAACTTGTTCAGGACGTTCATCATGGGGACAGTGACCAGTATTCGGAATCGAAATAAACTCAACAGATGGATTAATATCGGCTAAATCTTGATAAATTTTTGCCCCTGTAATCGGTGTCCAAGGGTCAGCTTCTCCCCAAAGAATTAATAAAGGATGTTGAATTTGGGGTAATAATTCCGAAGGCTGGGGGCCAGGAGGAGCCGTTAAAATTGAGGCAAAAACTTGTTGAGCACCAATATCATTAGAAGGAGCATATAATAACTCAACTAATTCATCGGTAATGGCAGCTTTATTGCCATAAACTTGTTTTAATGTATTGCGAATTCGGTGTTTTTGTCGAATTTGATTAAATACAAACGGCCCTATTATCGGATGACTGACTAATTTTGTAAAGAATCCCATCACCATCCGCAACGGTAAATTTAATTCTTCTGGGCGATGATTTAACCCTCCTGCACAATTTAATAAAACAGCCCCAGAGGAAATTTCAGGATGATGAGCAACAATCATTAAACTCAATAATGCGCCAATCGAATTCCCAATAAAAATAGCAGGTTGCTGAATTTTTTCTGCCCAAAAATCCGTTAGTAATTCTTGCCATAAATCTAAACTATAATCGAGGTTGGGTTTAGCAGAAGCACCAAATCCTAATAAATCTAAGGTAAAAACTTGATACCCTCCCTCGGCTAAAACGGGAATATTCTGACGCCAATGTCCAATGGATGCGCCAAAGCCATGAATCAGGACTAAAGGTTGTCCACTTCCTGCGACGGTGTAGTGAATTTGATGTCCTTTCCAGACCCAGGTGAGGGAATCAAACAAGGTTGTTGTTTTGGCGGGGGTCGTTGTTGTCATTTTATGAAGATTTGTAAACGCTATGTTTCTATAATAGATGAATTTGATAGAAAACCTTAGTTGAACCCAGTGATAAATCCGATGATTTTACCTTGGAAACAAGACACGATTATTCTGCATACTCAACGTCTGTTGAGGAGTTATCAATATTGGACAGGAGAAACCTTGTTAGACCTTCAAGGAACCCCTGAAGCCATTGCAGAAGCATTATTTTATGCGCCTTTTGTGTTAGTGTCTCATGGCATTGAACCTGACCCAATTTTTAATTATGGTAATCAAAAAGCCTTAGAACTTTGGGAATTAACCTGGGAAAAATTAACCCAAATGCCTTCTCGAAAAACGGCTGAACCGATGGAACAGGAAGCCCGAAATCATTTATTAGCTGAAACCAAAGCTAAGGGCTTTTTAAGAGATTATAAAGGGGTGAGAATTTCAAATAGTGGCAGACGCTTTTTTATTCAAGATGTTTTAATCTGGAATGTTTTGGATGAACAAAATCAACGCTGCGGACAAGCTGCGGTTTTTTCTAAATATACGTTTTTATAGTTTAAATCACTTAAAACCCCGGTTTCTTGAAGAAACCGGGGTTTTGATCAAACTGAGGTTTTATTTACTATTAATTCGACGTAATGTCAACACATCGCTAATATTTTTAACCTGGGTACAAGTCCGTTCAAATTGTTCGCAATCGCAAATTTCAATTCCTAATTCAATCAACGCAGGTGCATCAGGAAAAGTCTTCACTTGGGCGCTACAAACGTTAATATTATTATCTTTCAAACGGGATAAAATATCGTTTAAAACGCCCACTCGATCTAACACTTCAATGGAAATATTCACCGCATAAGTTTGAGGACGACCACCACTTTGATAGTTCGGATTCCAACCGACAGGAACTAACCGTTCTCCTTCCACCGTTAACGTATTAGAACATCCTTGCTGATGAATAGAAATCCCCTTTGTTCGAGTCACAACCCCGATAATCGGTTCTCCTGGAATGGGATTACAACACCCAGCAATATGATAGAGTAAGCCTTCAACCCCCATAATTGGAGAATTACTCGGAGAAGAAGAGGGAAGGGGACAAGGAGGAGAAAGATTAGGAACTTGTAAAGAAGTGGTGGTGAGTTCTTGAGAAGCCGGTTGAACTTGGCTTTGGGATTTCACCACATCTCGCAAACGATTCACCACTAAATTTAAGGTGATTTCTCCATAACCCAAGGCAGCTAATAAATCATCAACACTATGATAATTACATCGCTTAGAAACAGAAAGCATCGGTTCAGATTTGAGCAAGGATTCAAAGCCATTTTTGCCCATTTCTTTTTCTAATAATTCTCGTCCCCGTGCAATATTTTCGTCTCGATGCGATCGCTTATACCACTGACGAATTCGGTTTTTAGCCGCACTGGTTTTAACAAAATTCAACCAATCTAAACTAGGGCGAATATTTTTCTGGGTTAATATTTCCACAATATCCCCATTTTTTAAAGGCGTATCTAAGGGAACAATGCGATCATTAACTTTTGCTCCTTTACAATGATTTCCCACTTCACTATGGATACGATAGGCAAAATCAACGGGGGTCGCCCCATGAGTTAATGCCATTACATCTCCTTCTGGAGTAAACACATAAACGTCATCAAATTCTAAATTACTTTTAACGCTTTCAAGATATTCTTTGGCATCTTTTAAATCACTATGCCATTCTAATAATTGCCGTAACCAGGTGAATTTGTCATCCATTCCCGTAACTTGACCCCCATTAGAATTTCCTTTTTCTTTGTACTTCCAATGGGCTGCAATCCCATATTCGGCAATATGGTGCATTTCTACTGTCCGAATTTGTACCTCAACCGGTCTTCCCGTATTACCAATCACCCCAGTATGTAGGGACTGATACCGATTAGGTTTGGGTAATCCAATATAATCTTTAAAGCGTCCAGGAATAGGGCGAAAAGCGTCATGGACAATGGCTAAGGTACGATAACATTCCTCGTTGGTTTCAACGATGACTCGTAATGCCGCAATATCATAAATTTCATGAAATTGTTTCTGTCTTTGGTGCATTTTTTTATAAATGCCATATAAATGTTTGGGGCGTCCCGTGACTTCATAACATTTAATTCCTGCCTTCTCTAGTCTATCGCGCAAAACCTGGGCAAGTTCGGCTAATTTTTCTTCTCGAATTACCCGGCGATCAGAGACTAATTCTTTAATATTTTGGTAAGCTTCTGGCTCTAAATATTTAAAGGATAAATCCTCTAATTCCCATTTAAACCGACCAATCCCTAAACGATTTGCTAAGGGCGCAAAAATTTCACGGGTTTCTAACGCAATACTGCGCTGTTTATGTTCAGGAAGAAAATCTAGGGTTCGCATATTATGAAGTCGGTCAGCGAGTTTCACCACAATCACACGAATATCTTTCGCCATGGCTAAAAACATTCGTCGGAAGTTTTCAGCCTGCCGTTCTGTGGTGTTAGAAAAGTTAAATTTAGACAGCTTAGTGACACCCTCGACCAGATGGCGAACTTCTGCCCCAAAATGCTGTTCTAATTCTTCTGGAGTCACCTCCGTATCTTCAATAATGTCATGGAGAAAACCCGCCGCCACCATGGCAGAATCTCCTCCTAAATACCGCAGCAACCCTGCTACGGCAATGGGATGATTAATATAGGGTTCTCCTGATTTGCGATACTGTCCTTGGTGCAGTTGATAGGCAAATTGAAAAGCCCGCACAATCAAATCATTCTTGGCAGAAGACGGGGTATCAGATTTGACCAAAGAACTAGAAACCTCCATGCACTGTTGCAGCCAGTCAGGAATGCTGCATTCATAGTCAAGGTCAGTTTTAGCAAGGATTTGAGTATTCATGATAGTTACACCTATAGGGTAATAATACTGATAAGACAATCCGGCGCGGGATAAATTTGTGTATTTTTTTATACCACAAGAAAACAGAAAACCAAAACTTGTGAAACAAGTAAGTTTCACGGAGTTGATTGACGACTATCCGCCCCTTCACTCTAAAAAGTGAACAGCGCTTGTTGACACTCCCCCGTCAAGCTTGCGCGCTCGACGGGGGATTCTTGTTTCACAGAAGAATGCTTTTTAATGCAAGCATTAACGAGTCTTACATCCTCTCCACAAGCTTGAATTTCCGTATGCCCTACGGTATTTGTTGACAGTATTCTTATACCTTCTTCCCGAATATTATGTGCTGCATTTTCATCTCTATCGTGGTGGGTTTGACAACTTGGACAAACCCATTCCCGAACACTTAAATTCAATGAATTGTTTTTAAATTGGCAGCAATGACAAAGCTTTGTACTTGGGAAGAATCTATCAACTTCAATCAACTTTCCTCCTTCTCTTTCCAGTTTGTAGCCCAGGAAATTAATCAGCATCCCAAAACCAGCATCTAATACAGATTTTGCTAACTTGGTACGAGCTAACCCTTTAACACAAAGGTTTTCCACTACAATGACTTGGTTCTCGTCAACTAACTTTCGAGAGAGTTTATGAAGAAAGTCTTGTCTAGTATTTGCTATTTTTTCATGAACTTTAGCAACTCTTTTAACTTGCTCTTTACGATTATTAGACCCTTTTGTTTTTCGAGACAATGCTTGTTGTCTTCTTTTTAATCGTTTAGCATATTTTCGAGTCGGTTTAATTGGGTCAACCTTGCTATAGGTTTCACCGTCAAATATCGTCACTAAACTCGTTAACCCTAAGTCAATCCCTGAGATTTTCCCGGTTTTATTCAGAATCAAATCATCAGTTTCAAACAAAATAGCGGCAAAATATTTATCTGTACTGGTCTTAGATACGGTAACAGATTTAATTTTGCCGCTAATTGCTTTTGGAATTCTAGCCTTAACAACCCCCAACTTAGGAAGTTTTACACCATTCCCTTTGATTAAACAACTTTCGGGATAACGAATGGATTGCTTTTTGTGCTTACTTTTGAATTTAGGGAATCTGGCTCTTTTTTGAAAAAAGTTTTTGAACGCAGCTTCCAAATTCTTTAGTGATTGTTGTAATGTGGCAGCAGTCGCTTCTTGCAGAAACAGATAATCTGGTTGCTTTTTGAGTTGGGTCAAATCATTTGACATCTCATTATAATTCAACCCTTTCCCTGTTTCTCTGTATTGAGTGTTGGTTTTCTCTAGGTAGTAATTCCAAACAAATCTACAGCAACCAAAGCTTTTCGCTAAGGCTGTTTGCTGTTCCTTGTTTGGGTATAATCTTACCTTGAGAGAATTCAACATTGCTGCTATACTTTTAAAAAAAATCTTATTTTAAGATAACATTTATTTGACTTTGATGCAACCTTTATTTGTGTCAATTAAATCGTATTCGCTACCGCTCATGTTTTTGTTTTGTCGTGATTCATCTCACCGCCAAGCTTACGCGCTCGGCGGGAGTCCTCTCACGACGATTAAGATAGAACAATAGCACTCTCTTAAGGTCAGCTTAACCTGCCCCCAAGTGCAGGTTTGAAGATTAGGATCAACCGCTCATCTCCCTCAAAATCAGGATTTGGTCTTGGGGGTACTGCGATCGGATTTTGCTAAACCTCTAGTGAATGAAGCCTGAATCCTTGTCTATTATTTAATAATATAGACAAAATTCTTAACAATATGTTATCAAAATCTACCTCTCAAGTGATCGATCAGTTCCAAAATACCTTGAAACAGCTTCACACGACCTTGATCTCAGCCCCTCTCGATTCTACCGATTTAAAACAGACCTTTCAACAGGCAAAAGTCACCTTTCAAACCCAAATTATGGGGATCAACGAGAGTGATTTTGATCCCCCTGTTGAGTCTAAAATCCAATCCTATTTAACGGAAACTCATAAACAGATGCGACTCTTAGAAATGGATCTAAAATTTCTACAAGTATCTCATCAATCTGCCACCTTCCGCACCCGCCTCACCCAAATTCAAAATCGCCTCGATCTCCTGTTGAGTTATGGTGAAGCCATTGTGAAAGATGTTTGATCCTGAAACCTAAACAGTGAAAAATTTTTCCCCTGTTCCCGGCTTTAACCAATGCAACGAGGAAGTTCAACTCGAAATGTTGTTCCTTTTCCAGGTTGGCTTTCTACAGTAATACTTCCCTGCATTAATTCTACTAACGATCCAGTAATCGCTAAACCTAAACCAGCACCATTATGAGGACGATTTATGGTTTGGTTGGCTTGCCAAAACTCTTTAAAAATATGCGGTTGGTCAGTTAAATTAATCCCAATTCCGGTATCTTGAACAATGATCACAACTCGATCATTAGGTAACTCTCCAATTTCGAGAGAAACACAACCCTTTTCTGTAAATTTAATCCCATTAGAAAGCAAATTAACCAAAATTTGGCGTAATCTTACACGATCATTAACAATAGTAATAGGACGTTGGAGATCTTGTACCTCTAATTCCAAAGCTTTTTGTTGTGCTAACACTCGCAATTCATCACAGGTTATGATGCCTAAGTCTGCTAAATCAAAAGTATCCTGTTGCAAGTTTATACGGCGAGCTTCTAGTTTAGAAAAATCTAATATTGCTTCAATCAACTTTAATAGATTTTTGCCATTATTAAAAATACGCTCAACCATCCCTACTAAACATTCATCGTGTTGATTTTGCATCCGACGCAACAACAGGTTAGAAAATCCTAGAATCGCATTAAGGGGGGTTCGTAATTCATGAGAAATAGTTGAGATAAACTGAGTTTTCAGACGATCTGCCTCAATCAATTGCAAATTTTGAAGTTGTGTTTGGTGTAGTTCTTCTTCTGCTTGCTTCCGGGTTGTAATATCTCGTAATAACCACCGTAGAGAAATAACTGTATCGGATTGATTCCGAACAGTTTCCACTGTTAGCGAACCATAAAAACTTTGTTTATCCCGCTTACAAAGACAGATTTCCCACTCCTGAATCCGATTAATTTTTGGCAGTTGATTCAGCATTAAACGGAAATTTCTACGACTTTCTTCAGGAACAAAATTGATGACAAGTTTGTTAATTAAATATTTAGAGGAAATATTAAATAGTTCTGCTGCGGCATGGTTTGCTTCTTGAATTCTTCCATAGGTATCCGTAACGAAATAACCATCTGGAGCAAATTCAAACAGTTCCTGATAGCGTTGTCGTTCCCTCTCAGCAATCTGCCATGCTTCTGCTAATTCATTATTTTTTAGGTGTAATTCTTCTTCAGCAATGTGTAGTTCTTCCAAAGCCAAGCTGAGTTCCTCTAAACATTGCTGAAGAAATTGAGGTTGAGTTGAGGTAATCTCAGCAGCATTTTCATATAAAACATTAATTCTATTAGCAGCAATCTCAATTTTATGTAAAAGAATATTTTCCTGATCAATGTTCATAGGATTTTTAGGTTTATTTAAAAAAAGCATATTAATATTTAAAAAAAGCATATTAATAGTTCTTTAATCCAGAATCAAAAGCTAAATCGCTTCAAAATTCTCTCCCCTATTAAGATAACCTACAGATCTTTGTAGAGTTACTTTATATTCATTTATTTGTAATCTCTCTTAAGAAAGAGAAGATCGGTTTTATTGATTTATTGAGATAAAGAAAAAAATTAACCACCTCCGTCATGATAACAAACTTGGAGATGGTAAGAATAATAGTATAGGAATACTTTTTTATTTTAAATTCCCATTCATAGAGAAACTAAATGTAGGTACTTTCTGATTGAAAATCAGGAACACTGAAGATTGCAGAGAAAACTGGAGTCAGAGATGAGGTCAAGCCCTCGGTCTGTTAGTGTGTCTCGGCTGCGGACATCACTGTCCTTCGACCTAACACCTATAAACGGGTGTTCTGCCCGTGACCTTACTTGGTTAAACCAATGAGAGTAATCATCTTGAGGTGGGCTTCCCACTTAGATGCTTTCAGCGGTTATCCACTCCGCACATGGCTACCCTGCGTTTACCGTTGGCACGATAACAGGTACACCAGAGGTGCGTTCCTCC